>CAZOYJ010000006.1:0-33575 GCA_964583905.1 uncultured Roseivirgaceae bacterium | reverse complement strand
TGTTATTGTTCTCAGTTCCACCGTCAACAATCAATTCGGTCTTTCCATCTTGCTCGGCCTTCAGTCCCGCGTTTATAATGGTCTCTTCAAAAGTTTCGATTCTCGTTTTTGCGCAAATCTTGTCTGATACACGCCATGAGGTGATGTAACGAGAAAAGTTGTCCATGACCAGATAGATGTAAGAAGTTTTACCGTCTGCGGTTTGAAATTCGGTAATGTCAGCGTGCCACTTTTCATTTGGAGCTTCGGCCCGAAGCCCTTCATCATAGTTCTTTTTAGGCTTTCTGAATTTCTTCCTTTCCAATTTCATCAGCCTGGCGTACTTATACCAGGTGTTGGGATGGGCCTTCAAAATTCCTTCTTTCATTCCGTAATACGCCACCGAAATTATCGGCCAATGATGAAACTCATGACTGGATAAAATTTTATGCATTTTATGGACTTCCCTTACCGTTAATTGCTGCGGGTATGCCGTATTACAAAGCTTACTCAATGATTGATTGCAGCGAAAGTAAGTTTCCATTGCCCACACTCTATAGGTGCTCTGATTGATTCCGAAAAGCTTAATTCCCCTTTTTATTCCGATGGTTTTCTTGCTGTGTTGAATGGCTTCAACTATTTGATATTTGAACTCCCTAATCCGTTTGATATATTCTCTTCCGCTTCCAATAATGTCTTTTAAGATCTTGTTGATTCTATAGAATGCCCTTACTGTTTTTTGCAACATTTGGTCTTCCGAAACTCTTTTCATCAGCTCATAGAGTTCTCCAATGTTATCGTTGAGTTCATAGCCTGTATATTTTTCAGGCGCCTCCCGCTTCCACTTGCTGATTAAACTCCGGTGAATTTTCTTGCGGTATATGTCTGGAAGTAATCCTTTTCGTACTAAATACTTAACACGTGTATCGTACGTTTTTCTAGCTTTTATATTCATAAAAAAGTTCGAATAATTATTCCTGATGTTCTGGTGATAGTCAGTTGTCTACTACGACTTGATTTAACTTCAACTGCCCATAAGAGGACGTAATTTAGTATAAATATTATCTCAAATCCGCTTACCCTTCTCCTGCTGAATATAGTGTATCCAATACCCTAAACAAATCCGACAGCTTGTGTCATGACCATATGGTTATACAATATTTGGTCAAGCTTCCACGTACTTTCGTGTATGTTTCTTAACTGCCATACCGCGCTAAGCTTTAAATACGGTACACTGATGCCGGATAAACTCTTTGAAGAAGCCAGTCGGTGCGGAGTACACAAGCTGGTACTCACCGAAATAAACAACACAGCCTCCTACATTGAAATGTTACGCCTGTGTGCCGAACGAAAACCTGGTTCATCTTTACTCCATGAAAAGGCTCATGAATTGGAAATTGCCGTGGGCATTGAGTTTCGCCAGAACCAAGAATTACGGTACATCATCATAGCCCGAAACAACAACGGCTTTGAGAAGATCAACCGGCTGCTTTCGCACCATAACCGAGAAAGCAAAAAGTTTTCCGAACGCGCACCGGAAGTAGAAGACACCTTCATCCTTTATCCGTTCGGAGAAACCGAACCAGAACAATTGTGTTCCAATGAATTCATTGGCATCCGAAAGCATCAGCTTAACCAGTTTTCAGTATACACGGCCCGAAAAGATTATCCTGAAAAGTTTGTTATTCTCCATCCGGTAACCTTTGCTCATAAAACCGATTACAATGTACATCGGTTGTTGCGTGCTATTGACAACAATACACTGCTCAGCAAACTTCAACCCCATCAACAGGCTCACCCGGAAGAAGTGATGATGCCCGAGAAGGATCTTGAATTTCATTTCCGTAACTATCCCGAGCTCATCCATAACACCAAGCATTTGCTGGCACAATGTTCCATACACTTTGAGCTGCACTCCGACAAAAACAAAAAAACAATAACCGAAACCAACGCAACCGACTGGGATTTTCTCGTTACCCATGCCTGGGAAGGTTTTCAAAGCCGGTATGATGTGCGTAACCCGGAGTTGCGCGAGCGCCTTGAACGCGAGCTCAATATCATCAAACAAAAGAAATTTTGCAGCTATTACCTCATTGCGTACGACCTCATCCGCTTTGCGAAAGAACGTGAGTTTGACTACGTGGGGAGAGGTAGCGGTGCCAACAGCCTGGTGGCTTATTGCCTCGGCATCACCAACGTTGACCCGATTGAACTGGATCTGTACTTCGAACGGTTTCTGAATGCTGAGCGCTCCTCCCCGCCCGACTTCGATATTGATTTTTCGTGGGACAACCGCGATGACGTATACGATTACCTTTTCAGAACCTATGGGCCCGACCATGTGTGCCTGCTGGGTACACACGTTACCTATCAGAAACGATCGGTGCTGCGTGAACTGGGTAAGGTATTCGGCTTGCCGAAATCCGAAATTGATGCCATGGTTGAAGAACCGAATAAGCATCGGAGCCGCGATCATATTACGGAACTGATCTTCCGCTACGCTGATCGGATGAAGGATTTACCCGCTAACATTTCCATTCATGCGGGTGGTGTTTTGATTACGGAAAAACCCATTTACGCATACACGGCTACCGAACTGCCCCCTAAAGGCTACCCCGTATCGCATTTCGAAATGCACAATGCCGAGGACATGGGCATCTTTAAGTTTGATATTCTGAGTCAGCGTGGATTGGGACACCTGAAGGAAACTGTGAAGCATGTAAAACGAAACCAGGGCATTGATGTTGACATTCATCGCTTTGAAGAGTTTAAGAAGGATGAAAAAATCAAAGACCTGATGCGCAACAGTAAGGCCATGGGCTGCTTTTATGTAGAGTCGCCCGCCATGCGGATGCTGTTGGGCAAACTGCAATGCGAAGATTACCTCACGCTGGTGGCGGCAAGCTCCATTATCCGGCCCGGTGTAGCCAGTTCGGGTATGATGCGCGCCTACATTGAACGGTTTCACACTGTGCGGAATGGCGGAACATACGAAACCATCCACCCGCTGATGGATAAACTAATGCGCGAAACCTATGGTGTGATGGTGTACCAGGAAGATGTGATTAAAGTGGCGCATCATTTTGCCGGGCTCACCCTAACGGAAGCCGATGTACTGCGCAGGGGCATGTCGGGCAAGTACCGGTCGCGCGAGGAGTTTAAACGCGTGCAAGATAAATTTTATGAAAACTGCCGGGAGCGAAAGTACCCTGAACATGTGATTGAACGCGTGTGGTATGAAATTGAAAGTTTTTCGGGATATTCCTTCGCCAAGGGACATTCGGCCAGCTACGCAGTAGAGAGTTACCAGAGTTTGTATTTGAAAGCGCATTTCCCGCTGGAGTTTATGGTGGGCGTAATCAATAATTTTGGCGGATTTTACAAAACTGAATTTTATTTTCACGAAGCCCGGGTGAATGGCGCCACCATTTACGCACCCTGCGTCAACCAAAGTGAATTTCTTACCACGCTCTATGGCAAGAATATTTTTATCGGGTTTATTCACCTGAAAAGTCTCGAAACCCAGGTGGCTAAACAAATTGTTACCGGGCGTGAAGGGAACGGTGCATTTAAAAGCCTGAATGATTTTATGCGTAGGGTGCCCACAGGCCTTGAGCAGGTACGCATCCTCATCCGTGTGGGTGCCTTCCGGTTTACCGGAAAATCCAAACAAAAATTACTGTGGGAGGCCATGTTGTATTACAGCAACATAAAGGGTAGAACCCGGCACACGGCTGAACTTTTTGATACCGAGCCTAAGGAGTATCCACTTCCTGCACTGCAGCGTAACGAACTGGAAGATGCCTTTGATGAGATTGAATTGCTGGGGTTTCCCTTATGCGATCCCTTCCGATTGGTTGCAACCCATACATACGGCAATGTAACGGCCAGCGAACTTTTGCAGAAGATCGGAAAGGCCGTGCATCTTGTTGGCTACGTAGTTACCACAAAAAATACCGGCACCGTTAAAGGCGAACTTATGCATTTCGGCACGTTCTACGATCATCGGGGCGAAGTGTTTGATACCGTGCATTTTCCGGATGTGGCAAGGAGGTTTCCGTTTCGCGGGCGGGGATTTTATTCCATAAAAGGAAAAGTAGTGGAAGATTTTGGTGTACCCATGATTGAGGTGAGCTTCATGGAAAAAATTCCACTGCTCAACAAAAAAGAATTACCGTATGAACCCCTCCACCCTTCTCATCCGAAGCCGGCTGAAGCTGAGCATAATCCTCAAAAGCGCTGAAGGTCAACAGACTCGTGAATAAACTTTCCGGGGGTATTTTCTTTGGCTAACGAGAGCATAGCTTTTGCCACCTTTGCCGAATTAATCCCCTTATACTTCAAGGGTACAAGAAATCCGAACAGCTTAAAAAACGTTTTCGCTGCATCTTCGCCAACACGTGTTTCTTTGCGGGGTCCTAACAAAAGTGATGGTCTGAAAATGTGATACGATTGAAAACCTACATTGTCAATCGCTTCTTCAACCTCTCCTTTCACCTGGTTATAAAAAACTTTTGCGTGCCGGTCGGCACCCAGGGCAGAAACCAACAGGTATTGACTCGCGCCCTGGTTCTTTGAAAGTTTGGCCAACTCCAACGGGTACTCATAATCCACTTTACGAAAAGCTTCTTTCGTACGGGCTTGTTTTATCGTAGTGCCCAGACAACAAAACACATCATCGGCTTTCATATCCCAGTAATATTCACTCAGCCGGGCAAAATCAATCACCAGGTTTTGCAGTTTGGGATGATCAATGCCCAGTGGCTGGCGGCTTATGGCCTTCACAATTTTGTAACCCGGGTCGTCCAATAAAAGTTGAAGCAATTGCTTTCCGATAAGGCCGGTTGATCCGGCAACAAGCGCTATTTTCATGTATGGGTAAGTTGCGTTTTTTCCCACGCCAGGAATTTGTCGATTTCAGATTGAACCGAACCATACACCCAAACCAAAATGGAGAAATCATCGGTTAAGCCTATTACTGGCGCTACATCGGGAATTAAATCAAGTGGGTTTACGAAATAAATAAAGGAGCCAAGAATAGCGGCTACAGCTTTCCATGGGATGTTCCTATATTGACCTTTAGTGTAAGAGCTGATCAATCGCGTTAACACACCAATCTTTAGCCTGACAACCTGAAAGCTCAGATCTTTTTTATTTGCTTTACTAAGTTTAATGGCCAGTTGTGAAAGTAACATGGCAATTCGGGTATGCCTGCCGAATAAACCAGAGGCTCGATTAAGGGCTGTATGATAAAAAAGATTAGTCATGACCATTTCAACTGTCGCCAATTTTATCAGAACGCTTGTTGTATTTCTTTCTTTATCTCCACCAACGCGTGCGCAATCGGGTCGGGTTTGTTAATTACCCGTTCAAAAATTTTCTTTGACAGGTCGAGACTGGTTGCCTCCGCTTCCAGTTCGGATGCGGCATCGTTTATGGTAACCACTAAATCTTCTTTTGCATTTCGGATCAACTCCCAGCTAGCCTCACTCATAAACACCTGCTGCGAAACATTATGGTTGTACTCATTCCGGATTTCGCTCAGCAACACCTGGTGAAAATCGCGGGCAGGCACCGATCCCGGGTTTAACCGTACCAACAAATTCTGCGGACTGATTCGTTCCAGGAAAAGGCACATTCTTTCATAAGCCTGAATGCGCATGGGCAATACGGTTTCAATGCTCCGGCTGCGGATTTCAAGCTTTTTAAGTTCGATTTCCTTGGCTAAGAAAGATCGTACCAGTAAATAAGCCGCATATAATACCAGTGAAGCGGGTATTAATATTTTCCCAAAGTCGATAAGTGCATCCATAGCATCTATTTTCAGTAAAAGGTGTTGAAAATTAACCATTTTCACTTGCAATATAATGACTCTATGATCCATTCATGCTTCATCATTCGTAATTCGTAATTTTACGCAATGTTCGAAATTAAACCCGTTTCCCTTACCCCCAAAGCTGCTGATGAGGTGCGCCAGATCATGCAAACGAAAAACATTCCTTCCGATTATGGCTTGCGGGTGGGTATTCGTGGAGCCGGCTGTGCCGGGGTTTCACTGCTGATTGGCTTTGACAAAAAGAAAGAAACCGACCAAAGTTATACGGTAGAAGGCATCCAGGTACTGGTTGATAAACGCCATACCATGTATGTTATTGGTAAGGAAATTGATTTTTACGATGGCAGCGAAGGTCGGGGATTTCACTTTGTTGACACCAAACAAAATATTTCAGACTCGCCCCTATCTGAAAAATCGCAAGATTCAGGTTGAACAGCTTGCAGCCACACCTCAATTTTGGGGCATAATACGCTACCTTTATGCTGTTGACCGAATCAAAAAACCATATCAATTATCACCGCATTGCTCACGCCATTGAATTCCTGGAAAAAAATGTTAATCGCCAGCCGGAACTGGATGAAGTGGCCGAACAGGTTCACCTCTCCCCCTTTCACTTTCAGCGCATCTTTACCGAATGGGCAGGTATCAGCCCGAAACGTTTTTTACAATTTTTAACTGCCGAATTTCTCAAAAAGAAATTACAAGAGAGTAAAAACCTGGAAGAACTTGCTGCAACAGCCGGGCTCTCCAGTCAATCGCGGGTATACGATTTATTTACTACGTTGGAAGCCGTAACCCCGCAAGAATACAAACTGCATGGCGCAGGCATTCCTATTCATTATGGGTTTCACGATACGCCATTTGGACAAGCCTTAATCGGGGTAACGGATCGCGGGGTGTGCTGGCTATCCTTTCTTGCTTTGGAAGAAGATGGAAAGGCAGCATTTGAAAGAATGAAAGAACATTGGCACAATTCGGTTTTTCGCCAACACCAGGAACTAACGGGTACGTTTATTGAAAAAATCTTCCTTCATTCTGCTTCGCACAATCGTAAGCTTCATCTCTTTGTAAAAGGAACAAACTTTCAAATCAAGGTTTGGGAAGCGTTGTTAAAAATTCCAATGGGTGGTGTAACTACTTACCAGAGCATTGCCCGTCAGGTTCAAAGCCCGAAAGCCCTGCAGGCTGTGGGTTCGGCTGTGGGCTCCAATCACATTGCTTATTTAATTCCTTGTCACCGGGTAATCCGCAAAAACGGAATATTGGGTGAATACCGCTGGGATGCTATTCGAAAGAAAAGCATTATTGGTTGGGAGATGGCTTCTGTGGAGTCGGTCGGCCTTAACCAGAATTCAGTATATTGAAGGGTAAACTCTTCAACCTTGTTAACGGGCAATTTTCTTTCAAGTCTTAAGCGAATTTTTCTTCCGGGCATTATTCTTCAATCGGTGTTGATTGGAGGTGGGTATGCTACCGGCCGTGAAATTGTAGAATATGGCGCTAAGTTTGGCGCCAGTGGCTGGATCAGCGGCCTGGCAATCTTTATCGGATTTTCCCTGATCAGTATATTGACCATGGAGGCTTGCCGACTGTGGAAAGTATACGATTACAAATCGCTGCTTAAAAAACTGATTGGCCGCGGATGGATCGCTTACGAAATCGTGTACCTCATGCTGGCCATCCTTATCATTGCCGTGATGGCCGCTGCTGCCGGTGAAATTCTTCACGATACCCTGGGCTTTAACCAGTGGATTGGCATGGGCATTATCATTCTGGTTGTTGGCTTTTTAAATTACAAAGGCGACAACACCATTGCCCGAATGGAGACCATCGGCACGATAGTACTATTTGCTACGTACATCGTTTTTGCAATCACCATTTTTATGGCTAAAGGTCATTACATTGTGGAAACATTTCAGCAATGGAATACCAGTTATTTTTCCAATGCTCCATCCATGATCGAATTACTGGGCACCGGCATATTATACGTGGGGTATAATCTGGCAGTCTATCCAGCTTCCTTCTTCACCTATCGCGCGCTGGAAACTAAAACACAAACTCTCGTAGCCGGTTTAATCTCCGGATTGTTGATGACCATCCCGTGGTTCCTCACCTACTTCGCCATCATGGCTTACTACCCTGATAAAAATATTGTTGAAGCCACTGTACCCTGGCTGCAAATGCTTCAATCCTTTCATCCGGCATTTGTGGTGATCTTCAGTGTAGTGGTGGGCTGGACATTAATCGAAACGGCTACCGGAATGATCCACGGATTTATCGGTAGAATTGAAGCCGAAAGCCGGCAACGCGGAACACCGTTAAAGAAAATCACGAAAGCCTGGATTTCATTGGCTGCACTGTTGGCCGCATTGCTGCTGGCACAAGTAGGGATTATTAACCTGGTGGCAAAAGGGTATTCACTGATGGCCTATGCGATGATTGCCGTTTTTGCCTTGCCGTTACTCTTTTATTCAGGCAAATTACTCCGTACTAAATCATCCTGAATTAGATGGAAATTCACGAAGCCCGTACGATGCTTGAATACGATGGTATACCGCAAGGGCAACCATCCACCTGGGCAGATCTGGGTTGCGGAAGCGGAACGTTTACTCTGGGGTTGGCCGGATGGCTCGCACGAAACAGTACCGTGTATGCCGTTGACACCCATAAGTCGGACTTACAAAAAATTCCGGATCAATACAACCATGTTCGGTTTGTTAAGCTTACGCTTGATTTTGTTTCGGATGAATTGCCTGTCGATAACCTGGACGGGATACTAATGGCTAATTCACTGCACTACGTTCAACACAAACCTGCCCTTCTGCAAAAGCTTGTCCACACAATAAAACCCGATGGGCGGATTATGCTTGTGGAGTACGATACCGAATTGGCCAATCCGTGGATTCCGTACCCGATTCCTTTCCGGGAATTAAAGGAAATTTTTGCATCCATCGGATTTTCGAAAATCCGGAAACTCAATACCCGACCCTCCGTATACAACCGGGCTCCGTTATATTCTGCTTTAATTGAACGTTAAAAAAACATACCCCAATGACACGCATCGAACAACCAACTTCATCCGATTACGCTGAGTTGATTGACCTTTGGGAACGGTCGGTACGGGCTACGCACCATTTTCTAACCGAGGATTACATTGTTTACTTGAAACCCCTCATCCTGGAAAAGTATTTTGATGCCGTTAGCTTATTTTGCATTCGCAACGATCAGGGAAAAATTATGGGGTTTCTGGGAACATCCGATGACAAAACAGAAATGCTGTTCATCGATCCGGATGTTCGGGGCCAGGGGATGGGCAAGGCTTTGATGGATTACGCCATTAATCAATTGAACATTCGCAAAGTAGATGTGAACGAACAAAATGAACAGGCTGTGGGATTTTATAAAAGGCTTGGGTTCATCGTTATAAACCGGCTGCCGGTAGATAGCCTCGGCAAGCCTTACCCCATTCTGGAAATGGAGCTATCTTAGTAAATCAGCAACTACAAATCCATTGTTAAACCTTTCGAGGTTAAATTCAGGAGGTTTTTTTCTCCAACACCTTCACATACGCATCCTTATAGTGTTTAATCAGGTTCTTCCAGTCGAAATCAGCAGAGTGGTTCTCCACGTTGTTACGCTGCATAATGCGTTCGCGCCTGGTTTGCTTTAAAAAGTCGTACATCATTTGCGCCAACTGTGCGGCCGACCAATCGAAACTTCGCTTACCCCGTTCCACCACGTAAATGCCGAAGTCTTCAGGTTTATCTGCATGGCGCAGCACATAATCACCAAACCCTGACAGATCGCTGGTAACCGAGGGCACACCACTGGCCATGCATTCAAGCGGGGTATAACCCCACGGTTCGTAATAGCTTGGAAAAACCCCCAGGTGGCATCCTCGAACAAACTGGCTGTACTCAATGCCAAACAGCGGATTGGCGGTATTTATAAAGTCGGGGTGATAAACAATCTTCACCTTATCGGCAGGATGATTAAGCAGGTTTCGGCCATACAGGTACTGCAGAATCTCATCGCTTTGTTCATTCACCAGCTTGTGTGTAAATACCAACGGTAGGTTCTTATTCTTCCACGATTGTATGGTTCTGCGGTAACGTAGTTTCCAGTATTCATCTACAAAATCGTTGAGGTTGGGTAAGCGGTGATCCTGGCTGGTGGTGCTCGCATAGAACAAACGCTTGCCTACCTGCTTCTGAATAGCCTCGCACGTTTGCCGTACTTCTTCCATGACCGCCCGCGATTGCAACACTTCGGGTTTGATGCTGTAATAATCGCGCTTGGTTACAAAGAACATCACTACCGTAACATCGGCATTATCCTTTTTTAACTGATGATTAAGCAATTCAAGTGCGCGTAACGTAAGATCAAAACCCTTGTTCTTGTATTCGTATCGTCCGGATGTAAAAAAATAAATGGTCTTATCCAGATCAAATGTGTACGATTGAAAGAAATGCCCCATAACAAACTGGTGGATTTCTTCCTTGTATGTAGCGTGTAGGTTTTGAAATTCATGCAAAGCCACAAACCGTTCGATGTTCAATCCGTTGGGTAAAATAACTTCGGGCATTCGCTTCAGCAGGTGCTTGCACTCGCGTGCAGTTACATCGCTTACGGTAGAAAGGATATCGGCTTTGTTGGCGCAGGTAAACTCGATGCGGGCTTCCGGCTCAATACCAAACTTAGGCGCTTCCAGTTCCCACTTGAAAAACGGAAGGTGCGAATAAAATTGAGGTGAATTGATCGCCAGATGCCTTCCCAATTGGGTAGCATGGGTGGTGAAAATGGTTTTCACCGGCAACTTCTTTTCCTGGATATCCAGTATCGGAAGGCCGGCCATCCACTCATGAAAGTGTGCAATTACCGGTTGTTCTTTATCGGCAAACTGGATGTACGTTTCAATAAACAAGGTGGTGAGGTAAGCAAATGCCACCACACGGTTAATCAACACATTATCTCCGGGCGTACTAATGCCATGCTTCTCCCACAAAACAAACTTGATCAGTTTAAGTTTTTCAGGCGAAACGGTATCCGGATTGAGCAATATAACTTTTGGGCGACCGGTTATCAGCCATTCGGCATAATACGCCTCAATACCCTGATCGCGGAGGTGTTGTATCGTTAAACCAAACGCATCACTCGAATCATCAAATGGCTCAACCTCCGCTAAAATATCAGGCGATAAATACGGGCCAATCAGGCAATACGGACCATGCTTATGTTTCATTACGGCCGGGACTTTCGAGCGGATAACCGTGTAAATACCGCCCACCTGGTTACAAACCTCCCATGCAACTTCCAGTAATGTGGCATCCGGAAAATCACTTAACTCAACCTGCTTCTTTTTTGGCATACGAAATCAATATCTAAGTCAAAATGACGGTAAAGAGTCTCTAAATCTAAAAATTTAATGACAAAACTTCTTAAAAGTTGATCATTCTTTCACTGGATTATGTTTTGTGCATAGAGGCTCCGGGAGAACACACTATGAACTTCGAGAAATTCACGATCAAATCGCAGGAAGCGCTACAGAAATCGGCCGAGATTGCCATGGGATTGCAGCAACAAGCCATTGAACCCGGGCACGTGTTGAAAGCTGTTCTGGAAACCGATGAAAATGTAGTCGCCTACTTGGTTAAAAAGCTGGGGATAAACAAGCCACTGCTGGATACAAAATTGGAAGAGCAACTGAACGGTTACCCGAAAGTATCGGGGCAACAACCGTATCTTTCATCGGCCACCAACTCGCTGCTTCAGCAAGCCGAAAAAGAATTACAAGAATTCAAAGATGAATACATTGCCATAGAACATTTGCTGCTGGCACTTTTATCCGGAAAGGACAAAACGGCTGCGCTATTGCGCGATGTTGGGTTCGACCGCTCAACCCTGGTTAAAGCCATCAAAGAATTAAGAGGCGGTTCAACAGTAACCGATCAAAATGCAGAGGCGAAATACAAATCGCTTGAGCGGTATTCTAAAAATTTAAACGAACTCGCCAAACAAGGAAAAATTGATCCGGTAATAGGCCGTGACGAGGAAATCAGGCGGGTGTTGCAAATCTTATCGCGCAGGACCAAAAACAATCCCATTCTTTTGGGTGAACCCGGTGTAGGAAAAACGGCCATAGTAGAAGGCATGGCGCAGCGCATTGTGAATGGCGATGTACCCGAAAACCTCAAAACTAAAATCATTGTGTCACTCGATATGGGCTTGCTGGTGGCCGGAGCTAAATACAAAGGCGAGTTTGAAGAGCGTCTGAAAGCGGTAATTAAAGAAGTTACCGATTCCAATGGCCAGGTCATTTTATTCATCGATGAGATTCATACCTTGATCGGAGCTGGGGGCGGTGGCGAAGGCGCCATGGATGCGGCCAATTTATTAAAACCGGCTTTAGCCCGGGGCGAACTTCACGCCATTGGAGCAACTACGTTAAAGGAATACCAGAAGTACATTGAAAAAGATAAAGCGCTGGAGCGCAGGTTCCAAACGGTTATGGTAAATGAACCCTCCACCGAAGATTCAATTTCCATTCTTCGCGGGATAAAAGATAAATACGAACTCCATCACGGAGTGCGCATTAAAGATGATGCGGTAATCTCAGCGGTAGAGTTATCAAGCCGTTACATCAGCGATCGGTTTTTACCCGATAAGGCCATCGACTTGATGGATGAAGCTGCTTCTAAACTCAGGTTGGAGATGGATTCGCTTCCGGAAGAATTGGATGAACTGAACCGCAGGATCATGCAGCTTGAAATTGAGCGTGAAGCCATCCGCAGAGAAAAAGACAAGGAGAAAGAAGCCATCCTCAGCAAGGAAATCGCTGATCTTTCTGAACAGCGCCATGAACTCAAAGCCAAATGGGAAAGCGAGAAAGAGGTAGTGCATGGCATTCAGAAAGAAAAAGAAGAAATCGATCGGCTGAAATTTGAAGCCGAGCAAGCCGAAAAGGCTGGCGATTACGGCAAGGTTGCCGAAATCCGTTACGGAAAGATTACGGAGGCGGAAAAACGCTTGAATGCCTTTCAGGAAAAAATGAAAGCCATGCAGGGCGAGCAGTCGCTGTTGAAGGAAGAAGTAGACAGTGAGGATATTGCGGAAGTGGTAGCCCGTTGGACCGGCATACCCGTTTCGAAAATGCTCCAAAGCGAACGCGAGAAATTACTACACCTAGAAGCCGAATTAAGCAAACGCGTGGCCGGCCAGGAAGAAGCCATTAAAGCCTTAAGCGATGCCGTGCGTAGAAGTCGTGCGGGTTTGCAAGATCCAAAACGCCCGATTGGTTCATTCATTTTTATGGGCACCACGGGTGTGGGCAAAACCGAATTGTCAAAAGCACTGGCCGAATATTTATTCAACGATGAACACGCCATGGTGCGCATCGACATGAGCGAGTACCAGGAGCGTCACACTGTTAGCCGCCTGATTGGTGCGCCTCCGGGCTATGTGGGTTACGATGAAGGCGGGCAACTTACCGAATCCATCCGCAGAAAACCATATTCAGTAATTTTACTGGATGAAATTGAAAAAGCCCACCCGGATGTATTCAACATTTTGCTGCAAGTGTTGGATGACGGACGATTAACCGACAATAAGGGTCGTGTGGCTAATTTCAAAAACACGATCATCATCATGACCACCAACATCGGATCGCACATCATCCAGGAGAACTTCGAAAAAATTACAGATGAAAATTATTTCGAGGTGATTGAAGATACGAAAGAGGAAGTGCTGGTGTTGTTAAAGAAGTCCGTACGGCCCGAATTTGTAAACCGCATTGATGAAATCATCATGTTCCGGCCGCTAAGTCGGGCAGACATCCGTAAGATTGTGGACATCCAGGTTAACCTGGTGCAAAAAAGATTGGCAGAAGCAGGTGTACGCCTTGAGATTTCCGGTACTGCGCGCGAGCGATTGGCAAAGATCGGATACGATCCGCAGTTTGGCGCACGGCCACTTAAGCGTGTAATGCAGCGCGAAGTATTAAATGAATTGTCGAAACAAATTCTCAGCGGAAAAGTTCATAAAGACTCGGTGATTTTTGTTGACCTGATAAACGAAAATGAATTTGTTTTTGAGAACCTTCAGGAGGTTGAGCTTGTTAAGTAATCAGGTGAACGTTTTGAATGTATGCCCCGGGCAGCCGGGGCTCTAAAGAGTTTGGTTAGAGGGGTTTGGTTTGAAAGGCCCCGCACCGGGAAACCGGGCGGGGTTTTTCTTTTGCCAGACTAAGTTTTGTCAGCCCGGGGATAAAAAAGTTTTCTAATCTTTGCCACCAAACTATTTTTCCATGAAACCGCCTTTCGCCAAAGTTACCCTGTTTGTGGTAATGTTGTTGCCGTATCTCCTTCGGGGCCAAGCCGACATCTCTCCTTCACCTTACTTTACCTATGGCAAAGGATTGGGCATTATCTCACCCGACAGCCTGTTTATGCTCAACATCCGCTTTCGCATCCAAAACCGGGCGGCATTTACAACGGTAAGCGATGAGGATTTATCTATCGACCAGGTGGAGGCCCGCGTAAGGCGTATGCGCCTACGCTTCGATGGTTTTATCTACACGCCTAAACTCAATTATGTAATCCAATTGGCGTTTTCACGAGCCGATATGGATTATGACGACACCAACTTTCCAAATGTGATCCGTGATGCCATGATCATCTATTCGTTTAACGAACACTTTGCAATCGGATTAGGTCAAACTAAATTGCCGGGCAACCGTCAACGGGTAATTTCTTCAGGCGACTTACAACTTCCTGACCGTTCGATTGTTAACTCCACCTTTAACATCGATCGGGATTTTGGGATGCAATTTTACTACAACAACGCACTTTCCGGAAAATTCCACTATGTAGTGCGGGCTGCTGTTTCTTCGGGTGAAGGCCGGAACATTACTTCATCGGATAGAGGATTGGCCTACACCGGAAGATTGGAGCTATTACCTTTGGGCATCTTTACCCATGGTGGCGATTATTTTGAAGGCGACCTGATGCGGGAAGTGAAACCGAAAATATCGATTGGCACTACGTTCTCTTCCAACATAAATGCAATCCGAACGGGTGGCCAGTTGGGTAAATTCCTGTTCGAACCCCGGAACATCGAAACCTTTATGCTCGATTTCCTATACAAACATCAGGGCTGGTCTGTCGCTACCGAATTTCTACGAAGGAATTCCTTCAACCCCGTAACCACCAACACCGATGGCGAAAAACGTTATGTTTATACCGGGCATGGGGAGAATTACCAGACCAGTTATTTATTCAAAAGCAATTATGAGTTAACCGGGAGGTATTCGCGCGTAAGGCCGACCGAAAAATTATATGACTTTGAACCAGAAGTGGAGCACTACACCCTCGGCATGACCAAATACATTAAAGGCCACCGGTTAAAACTTCAGGGCGATCTTACCTACGAAATCAGAAACTGGATGATTGACACACAGCCAGATATAAACCGTTGGCAATTGCGCTTTCAAATCGAAGCTGGAATCTAACGGTGTTAAATTCGCTCTACGCCCAACCCGGGTTTGTCGGAGCAATACATAATTCCATCCTTTAGAATAAAGCCACCTTTTACTACATCTTTGGCCAAATCAAGGCTTCCGTCAAGATCAATGTATTTCGTGTGCGAACAAGCAAAGGCTGCATGCAGCGCAGCGGTTATGCTGACAATGCTTTCATCGTTACAACCCCAGAACAAATCAATGCCTTCGTGCAAGGCGATGTCGGCTATTTTCAACCCCTGGCTTATGCCCCCGCATTTCATCAGCTTTATGTTGAAGATTCCGGCTGCCCTGGGCGGCTTGATTAGTTCAAGAGCATGCTTAGGCGAAATGAGCGACTCGTCCGCAGCAACAACTTTTTTCACCTCATCGGGTAATGCCTTCATTTCTGCAATGGCCCTGGCCGGTAAAGGCTGTTCAATCAGCTCAATCTGCAGGTGTTTTGTTTTGTTGTAAAATTCTATGGTTTGTTCCGGTGTGTAACCCTGGTTGGCATCAATGCGGATGGCGTACCCATATCCGAATTCTTCCCGCATTTTAACCATGCGCTCAATATCTTCTGCAAGGTCTTTTCCAAGTTTAACCTTAATGGCTTTAAAACCCTGCTTCAGGTAATCGTCCGTCTCCTTTAACGTTTCCGTAACATTCTTTATGCCGATGGTATTGGAGGTAGGCATGGCGTGAATCTTTTGCCCGAGGTACTTCACCAACGGTACTCCAAGATATTTTGTAAATGCATCATACAAGGCAATATCAAGCGCTGCCCGTGCGGCCGGGGTCTTCAGAAAGTTGGTCCACACTTCGTAGGTCAATTGATGCAGTTCGCGAATATCCCGCCCGATTAAAAACTCCAGGTTTTTTTCATCCAGTGCCGCCAGGGTTTGCCCCAGGTTCTCGCCCACTACGTACTCGCTTGGGTTACCTGAACCAATGCCGGTAAGGCCGGTGTCTAACGTAATCTCCACAAAAGCATTGCGTACCTCATCAACCGTTTTAAATGCGATGGTGTACGGGCGGGTATTGCCCAGGTCTTCATTCCAGACCTTGATGTCTTTAATTTTCATTTCTGTAAAGTGAATTAGGATTTATTCTTCTTGATCAGTTCAGCAAAAACAGCCACCAGTTTATCAACACCATCTTCCAACGGAAGTACCACAGGAATATTCAACTCTTGCTCGGTCTGCACCGCCCACTGGCGGGCATCCTCCGTTTTCATTTTCATGGTGTTAACCGTAATGGCCACAGTAGGTGCCCCGTAAATTTTAATCAGGTCAATCTCATCTTTCACTTCCGGAATATAGGCCGGATAATATTCCATGTCTTTATACTGCTTGCGCGCAGGATTGTGCTGCAACACCACCGCATCTGCATCAGCCGAAACAATCCATTCGGCCCCGGCCGGGCCGCTGGGGTTACGCAACGCTGATTGCCCTTCAATGAACATGATGTCGGGCTGAACTTCGTGGTAGCATTGCCAGATGGCATGCTCCATCTCGCCCGATATAAAATCGTTAAGCGTTGAATCGAAAACGAAGCCGTACTTCGCACCTTGCATCCAGCCGGTTTGGCCTGTGTAAATCATCTCTGCCTTAAAACCGGCTTGTGTCATGGCTTCGGTAAGAATGCGCGAAGTAGTGCGTTTACCCAAAGCGCAGTCGGTACCCAGTACTGCCACCTTCAGCGATTTTACTTCCTTGATCTTGCCATTCCAGAAATGCAGGTCTTTGAATTTCTTAGGCTTGCGTACATCAATTATCTCGAGGCCTTTTTCCTTGGCACGGTTAGCCAGGGCTTCATGATCGGAAACGTAATCGTGCAAGCCGTTTACAATGCCGAGGTCGTTGTCCAGGGCTTCCATGAGCATTGACTGAAGCGATTCAGGTAAAATGCCCCCTTTGGTGGCTACCCCAATCACACAATACTGTGCTTTATCTTTCGATTGCTGTACAAAGTCGGAAATGGAAGCGTAAACCGGGAGATTGCGATGAATGCCATCCAACACTTCCCCGGCATCTTTACCGGCTGATTGATGATCGATTATACCGAGTATGTTAAATCGTTCGGTGCCCCGGATGAGGCCGTGGGCTGTTTTAGCGTTACTGGAATCCAGGTATCCACCGGTAAGCACAATGGCGTTGGTTTTCATAGCATTTTCAAAGGGCGGAAAATTCAGGGTTAATTAAGAGTTTTCAAAATGAAGGCAGAAGGTTTTTTGGCTAATTTTGTTGTTGTAATACGCGATGAAACTCCTTTTGGTTATAGGTTTAATGATGCTGGTTGTGGCCACCCGGGCACAACAACTCACCGGCACCTGGCAGGTGGTGAAAGAAACCAATTGCCAGGAGAATGAGCTTGGTGAACCAACGGAAACCGAACAGGAAATACTGGAAACTATGTCGGCCCTTTCAGGAGGCTTGCCGAAAACCATTCGTTTTAACGATGATGCGACCGGGGAAGAAAACTGGCGAACCCGGGGTAAACGCAAACCGGCATCGAAGGAAAAATTTTTATACCGGTATACGCAAGGCGCCATTTACTTTCTGGACAGGAAAACCCGACTTATTACCGACACCTATATTGTGGAATCCCTCACAGCTGCCGAACTCATCATGTTTAATAAGGATCGGACGTGCGAACGCGTTGAATTGGTACGGGTAAACTAAATTATGATTACCGCTACGAAAAAAGATATCCGGAAACTCTCCCTGGAAGAGCTGAAGAAATTTTTTACCGATCAGGGTGAAAAATCCTTTCGCGCACAACAGGTGTATGAATGGCTTTGGAAGAAGTCGGCTAAAAATTTTGACCAGATGACTAACCTGTCGGTACAAACACGTGCCTTACTGAACGAACATTTTACCATCAACCACATCCGGGTAGACAACATGCAGCGCAGTGAAGATGGCACCATTAAAAATGCCGTAACCCTTCACGATGGCTTGGTGGTGGAGTCGGTACTGATTCCAACCAAAGACCGGATAACCGCCTGTGTTTCCTCGCAGGTAGGCTGCAGTCTCGATTGCAAATTTTGCGCTACCGCCCGCTTAAAGCGGATGCGCAATCTTTCGCCCGATGAAATTTACGATCAGGTGGTGGCCATCAAACAACAGGCTGAGTTATTCTTCAACCGGCCCCTCACCAACATTGTATTTATGGGTATGGGCGAGCCTTTGCTCAATTATACTAACGTGATTGAAGCGATTGATAAAATCACATTACCGGAAGGACTAAACATGGCTTCGAAACGCATCACCCTCTCAACCGTAGGCATTGCGAAAATGATTAAAAAAATGGCAGACGATGGCGTGAAATTCAACCTGGCTGTTTCCCTGCACGATGCGATCAATGAAACCCGCTCGGCCATGATGCCGATTAACGAGACCAACCCGTTGGAAGACCTGGCCGATGCCTTGAAATACTGGTACAAAAAAACCAAACGAAAAGTTACCTACGAGTATGTGGTATGGAAAGGCATTAACGACACGCCCGAACATGCCCGCGCCCTGGTGAAATTCTGCAAGCACATTCCCTGCAAAGTTAACCTGATAGAATACAACCCGATTGACGATGGGGAGTTTCAACAAGCTTCAGCAGAATTGGTAACGATGTACCAGGAAATGCTTACCAAAAACGGAATCGTGGCGCGCATTCGTAAAAGCCGGGGCAAAGATATTGATGCGGCCTGCGGGCAACTGGCTAATAAAAATTAGAAACCATCTCAAAAATAGGAAGATCGTCATTGCGAGGGAGGAACGACTGAAGCAATCTTATTTTCAATCTCGAAAAAAGGGATTGCTTCACTGCGTTCGCAATGACGGAGCCATTTTTGAGATGGTTTCGAATCAGAGAGTTAGTAATCTGAAGTGAAAAATCTTTCACGCCCACTTATTTCAGGGCATTACGGACATTACTTGTTCCTGAAATCGCAGAACACTTTTTAATGATTCTCTACGAAAATCAGTAGGAAATGAATTTTTACTGTGCGTAACATCTGCTACTTCTTACTCGCATTAAATAATTTTTCCTTCTCTTCCTTGGTAAGGCTCTCGTAGCCCCCATCCGAAATCTTATCGAGAATGGCATCGATTTCATCCTGCGAAATTTTCTTGCCAGGAGATTTTTTAACAGTGGAAGACGATGAGCCTTTTGTTGACGTTTCGTTCCGGTAGCTGACTTTTACTTTGGGTTTGCTTTTGAATAGATCTGAAAACCACTCCAGCGTAATGGTTATCCAGCTTCCCCAGTTAACACCGACTTGCAGTTGCTTGATGTAAATAAAACCGATCAGCGCGCCCCCCAGGTGTGCCACATTACCGCCCAGGTTTGCTCCTTGCCGAAGCGAAAGCAACGACAACAATACATAAAAGAATGCAATGTACTTGATGCGAACCGGGCCCAACAACAACAGGTAAAACTGATGGTTGGGTATCAGCACCGCAGTGCCCACCACAATGGCGAAGATGGCCCCGGAAGCGCCCACCATAATGGCACTGCCAAACGCAGTACTCAGGTTATAAATCAGAAGGTAGGCCAGGCCACCGGTTAAGCCGCCCAACAGGTAAAGGGCTATAAGTTTGTCGCTTCCCAGGTATTCCACAAACAAGCGTCCGAACCAATACAGAAAAAGCATGTTGAAAAGAATGTGAAAAATATCCAACATGCTGTGGGCAAACATGTAAGTAATTAAAGTCCATGGCCGGGATAAAAATTCCGTGAGCTCAGAAGGAATCGCAAATTGCTTATAAATGAATTGAAAAATAAATTCCGTGCCCGGAATGGCGCTTAAGATATACAGCACAACAAGGCCCAAGTAGATCGCCACGTTAATGATGATCAACTGAACATGGGCATTGTTATGCCGGTGAAATGCGCTTTTAAATTCTTCAAACATCTTATTTCCCTTAGACCTGTCAGGTTTTTAAACCTGACAGGTCTTGATTACAATTAATAATAACTACCACCCTGACCCCGCCAGATTTTTATCAACACAAAGGCTACCGCAATTCCGCCCAGGTGTGCAAAATGAGCCACATTTCCGCTCCTGTCCATAATAAACGTCAGGGCAAATAAAAAGAATACCAGGTATTTCGCCTTGATCGGAATAGGTGGAATCAGTAACTGCACCGTCATATTCGGAAACAACATCCCAAAACCCATTAATATCCCATACACCGCCCCGGAAGCGCCCAACATGATACCGCCTCCACCACCAAAAATCAAATCAATCAACACACTGAAAACTGCAGCCCCTACACCGGTAATAATGTAAAATAATAAAAACCGTTGAGATCCCCAGAATGTTTCGAGTATCGGACCAGTAAAGGCCAGCATCAGCATGTTGAAAAAAATATGCATAAACCCACCGTGGGCAAACATATAGGTGAAGAGTTGGTAAGGTTTGAAGCAATCAGTTCGCACATTAAATAACGACATATAGGCCGTAATCGCATCCTGCGGATAGGTGTAACGCGGTCCAAAGCAACTGCCAATGTCTACATGCGGGGCAACCATTTGGGCAATGAACACAATGCCGTTAATCATCAGGATGTTTCGAACTACAGGGGTAAGGTTAAACATGGGAAAATAAAAGGGGTTAGTTAGTGTTTAAAATTCACTCCGATTTTTGTCAAATCATAAATAAAAAAAGTGGTGGTTCCATCCGGTGCATAACCAGAAGCCTTACAAGCCAGTAAGTCGTTTACAATAGCTTTCATCTCTTCATACCGTAACGTATCTCCCTGCTTAACCGATGCCCGTTTGGCTAATGCACGGGCCAGATTTTCGCGTATCGGCAGCGCTAACGTAGCCTGATTCAATTTAAACTGTTCAATCAAGCCTTCAAACAACTCCTTTTCACGGCCGGAAGTAATGCCGGCCGGTATACCGGTAACCACCAGCAAATTTTTACCGAACTCCTCAAACCGGAAACCCAACGCTTTAATTTCAGTTTCCATTTCGAGGATCAGTGCAAAATCGGCTGCATTCAACTGTACCGTTTGCGGAAACAGGCTTTGCTGGCTTTCGCCTGATGTAGTGTTTAACCGGTGCAAATATTTTTCATACAAAATCCGTTCGTGTGCCGCTTGCTGTTGAATAACCATCAACCCGGTTTTAACCGGGCGAAGAATGTATTGATTGTGCAACTGGACTAAAAACTCTCCGGAAGTTGGAATTACCGCTTCTTCCTGATGTGAACGCAGAAACTCAAGTTCACCGGGCGATAGTTCTTTTTCGGCCGGCAGAAATCCCGGAGCCCCTTCGCCTTCAAAAAGTTTTTCCCAGTTCTGCAGGTTAGCGCGTTGCAACGAGGTTTGAAAGCGCTCTTCAAAATATACCTCGCGGGCGGCCTCGGCCGATGTTGCACCCAATTTGGTGATGATGTTTACGTCTTCCGAAAAATCAAGACCCGGTGTCAGGTTATGCGTGCCCAAGGCCTGGCGTACGGCCGCGCGCACAACGGCATATACCGCGCGCTCATCGTCAAACTTAATCTCCGTTTTGGTGGGATGCACATTTACATCGATGTGCTTTGGATCAATCTCCATGAACAATACATAAAACGGAAATGAATTTTCAGGCATCAATCCTTCAAAGGCATTGGTTACGGCATGCTGGAGGTAGTTGCTTCGGATAAACCGGTTGTTCACAAACAGAAACTGCTCACCGCGGGTTTTACGGGCAAACTCCGGTTTACCCACATAGCCGGTAACGCGAACATATTCGGTTTCTTCATGACAAGCGGCAAGTTGTTCCTGGTATGATTTTCCGAATAAATTAATGATACGATGGCTGAGTTTACCGGGCGGAAGATCATATACCAATTCATCGCCTTGCAAAAATGAAAAAGAAATTTCAGCATGGGCCAGTGCCAGCCGCTGAAATTCATCAACAATATGCTTTAGCTCAACGGGATTTGATTTCAGAAAATTTCTGCGTGCCGGGATATTGTAGAAAAGATTTTTAACGCTGATGCTCGTTCCTTTTTCGCAAGCCGTTACTTCTTGTCTCTTAACTTCCGAAGCTTCCACGACCAGTAACGTTCCCAGTTCTTTAACGGCTTGGCGGGTTTTCATTTCCAATTGCGACACCGCAGCAATAGAAGCCAGGGCCTCACCGCGAAAACCCTTGGTGCGCAGCGTAAACAAATCTTCAGCCTTCCGGATTTTAGACGTAGCATGACGCTCCAGGCTCATGCGCGCATCGGTCTCCGTCATACCCGAGCCATCATCAATCACCTGGATCAACGCTTTTCCGGCATCTTTCACAATCAGCCGGATGGAGGTTGCCCCGGCATCAATGGCGTTTTCCATTAATTCCTTTACAGCCGAAGCCGGACGTTGCACCACTTCACCGGCTGCGATCTGGTTGGCAATGGAATCGGGTAAAAGCTGAATGATGTCGGGCATGTACGAACAAGCTGGTTATTTGCGGACGAATTTCAGCCACAGGTAAAACGGCACCAACAACACAAGCGCATACAGTGCCGGACTTCCGTAATGAAGGTAGGCAATTAACCATACTACCAGGAAGGTAAGGATGATTAAGCGAATCATATTGACCGATGGATCATAGGGCTTGCTTTGCCCCTGCAGTTTCTTGGCCGTGCGAAACGAACCTGCTATACGGGCACGATAAGCGGTGTCAATTACTTGTTGTTCATCTTTGGCCCTGAGTTCTCGCTGGATACGTTCTTCCCGTTCTCTTCGTTCTTCTTCTAAGGGGTCATAATGCCGCGGGTTGTAACTAAATCGCTTATGGTTGGGGATTCGTGTAAATATGGAAGGAAGCTTAATCATGGTGTAATGTTTATGTTGCCTTTTGTATAATGCGGCTTTTTAAGCCAGGTCACCTTCTTTAACTTTGAAACGTATTCTATAACTTTAAAGGCCTACAAAAATGCCTCTATTCGGCTTCAATTACAAAAAAGCAAACCTCTGGTTCGCCAAAAAAGTTTGGTTGCTGATGGTGCTGATCGGGTACATCCAAATCAGCGTTTTCAGCCAATCGGCTAAGGGGCGCTGGGTCGACAGTGTATTTCAAACCCTGAGTTTCGAAGCCAAAATCGGGCAGTTAATCATGATGCCCATTAACGCCTATGCGGATGAATCTGAAAGAAAACGCCTCGAAAACCTGATCACCAATTATGGCATTGGCGGCATTGTATTTACACAAGGCGGACCGGTAACGGTTACCCAACTTACCCGCACATTTCAGTCACTGTCTGCCGTTCCGCTTCTGGTTGGGTTGAATGCGGAAGAAGGGCTCGGTTCAACACTCGACAGTACCATGATCTTTCCGCAAACGCTGATGTTGGGTGCCATTCGAAACGACAGTTTGCTGTATCACCTCGGGTTGGAAATCGGGCGGCAAATGAAAGCACTTGGGGTACACCTTACGTTTGCTCCCACGGCCGATTTAAGTGTAACCTTTCAATCGGATGATCTGGTCAGCCATACGTTTGGAGATAACCCTCAACGGGTGGCAAGAGCCGGGGTGATGTACATGAAAGGCCTTCAGCGGGCCGGAGTAATTCCGGTTGCCAAGCATTATCCGGCCTACAACCTCAGGGTAAAGGAATATTCAAAAGGGGCACCGGTAATGACACTTATCCAGGATGATAAAACCATGCTCTATCCGCTACAACAACTTTTTGAAAACGGATGCTCTGCGGTTCTGTCATCGTACAAACATGACCCCATTTTTCCGGACAGAAGAAGGTTTTCCCCTACGCCAAAAAAGAAAATTGTGCCTTCCGCATTGCCCACCTTATACACAGCTGATTTTCTGAAAAAAGATTTACGATTTGATGGGCTTGTTTTTAGTTACGTGCCGGATGTAAAGCTTGTGCTGAAGAAGTATCAGCCGGGTGATTCCGAAATTTATGCCTTCCTGGCCGGTAATGATGTGTTGATGTTTCCGGAAAACATTGGGGCAACGGTACGAAAACTCAAGCGGCAAATCAAGAAAAATAACCTGCTGGCGCAGCAACTTGATCAACGCGTAAAAAAAGTTCTGGCGTTTAAATACGATGCGGGGTTACCGGAGAAAAAAGAAGAACAACCGTTAGATCATTTGTTTCAGCAAATCAACACTCCGGATGCGCGCATCCTGCGGTATGCCTTGTACGAACAAGCCGTGAGCATCGTAAAAGATGATCACGCGTCACTTCCTGTTAAAATTCTGGAGAATAAAACCTTCGCTTCACTTTCTATTGGCGAACATCAGCAAAATGAATTTGGTCAATATTTATCTAAGTATGCACCCTTCGATCATTACCAGCTTCACCACCCGGGTGAAGACACTACACAACTTATTCAGGAATTAAAGAAGTACAGTGTAGTAATTGCCGGAATCTTTCTGCCTAGCGCTGGCGTGGAGCAAGAATATCCGGCTTTGCTGGAAATACTGTCGCGCCATACGAATGTAATTGTGTGCAACTTCGGGCCGGTGTCAAAAATCAGCTTGCTGGAAAACCCACAGAGTATCGTGCAAGCGTATGTTGATGATGCCCTGATGCGCAGAACCGTACCACAAATTCTGTTTGGTGGCCTGCCCGGTTCAGGTAGGCTACCGCTCAACATTAATGCAGCTATTCGCGAGGGTGCCGGAAAGCAAACCCCGTCCCTCGGCAGGTTATCGTATGCCTTTCCGGAAACAGCCGGCATCAGCACCTTTATGTTGGAACGCATTGATAACATTGCGCGCGAAGCCATCGCTTCCAAAGCCACACCCGGCTGCCAGGTAGTGGTGGTGAAAAGTGGTAAAGTGGTGTACGATAAATCATTCGGTTGGCAAACTTACGATAACCAGGTGCCAGTAAACAGCGAAACCATTTACGACCTGGCCTCGGTAACCAAGGTGCTCGCTACGCTTCAATCGGTAATGTTTCTTCACGACAAAGGACTGATTGATGTGAACAAAAAAGTTTCCGTCTATTTGCCGGAGTTAAAAGCAACTAATAAGAAAGACATTATCCTTAAAGATGTGCTTACGCATCAGGCTGGTTTAGTACCCTTTGTTCCGTTGTGGCCTCAAACCATGAAAAACCAAAAGGAATTTTTACCCCGATTCTACAGCCGCATTCAAAGTAACCAGTATCCCTACCAGGTTGCGCCCGATCTTTTTGCCTCTCCGGTATTAAAAGATTCGTTATGGAAGTGGACGTTCGAATCGAAGATGTTGGATAAACCGGCACGCACACCGTACAGCTTTCGCTACAGCGATATCAGCTTCTGGATTTTACACCGGCTTTCCGAAAAATTATTAAATCAGCCGATGGAAGATTTCCTTTGGCAAAACCTGTACGAACCGATTGGCGCACACACAACCGGGTATCTTCCGTTGGCCCGCTTTGATGCCGCCCGGATTGCCCCTACCGAGTTCGATAACATCTTCCGGAAGTCGATGATCCGGGGCACTGTACATGACGAGCGTGCCGCCATGATGGGCGGGGTTGCCGGCCATGCCGGATTGTTCAGCACCGCCCACGACCTGGCTAAACTCGGGCAGATGTTGCTGCAAAAAGGCTACTACGGAGGTCTGCAATACTTTACACCGGAAACCGTAGAACTGTTTACCCGCAAGCAATTTGAAACCAACCGCAGGGGGTTGGGCTGGGATAAACCCATTCAAAGCGATTGGGCAAGTCCTACCTCTTTATTTGCCTCACCCAGTACCTTTGGCCATACCGGCTTTACCGGAACCTGCCTTTGGATTGATCCGGAATTCGAATTGGTTTATATTTTCTTGTCAAACCGGGTATATCCCGACCGGAACACTAAACTAAATACCTCAAATATCCGTTCTCGCATACAGGATGTTATTTATCAATCTATTTTTGATTATTGTCAACATCAAACCCCGCTAATTTGGAGCAGATTAAAATAGGCATTGTTTGTTATCCCACATTCGGTGGAAGCGGTGTGGTGGCCACTGAACTTGGTAAGGCCCTTGCACAGGAAGGGCATCCGGTACATTTCATCACCTATTCACAGCCCAGCCGGCTTGATTTTTTAAATGAAAATATCTTCTATCATGAAGTAGAGTTCCGTTCTTATCCGCTGTTTGAATACCCTCCCTACGAACTGGCTCTTGCCAGTAAAATTGTAAATGTAGCTTTGAATGAAGGGCTTGACCTGGTGCATGTACACTATGCCATTCCGCATGCCTCGGCTGCTTACATGGCCAAGCAAATCCTGAAATCGCATGGTATAACATTGCCGGTTGTAACTACTCTTCATGGTACCGATATAACCCTGGTTGGAAAAGATGCTTCCTACGAACCCGTGGTAACATTCAGTATTAACCAATCGGATGGTGTTACAGCCGTTTCGGAAGATTTAAAACGCGAAACATTTCAATATTTTAAAATCACGAACGACATTGAGGTGATTCCTAATTTCATCGACCTGGCAAAATTTAAAAAGCAAAAGAAAGATCATTTCAAAAAAGCCATTTGCCCGAATGACGAGATGCTGATTGTACACACCTCTAACTTCCGAAAAGTGAAACGTGTTGGCGATGTGATTGAAGTGTTCTATAACATTCAAAAAGAATTA
This sequence comes from uncultured Roseivirgaceae bacterium, assembly GCA_964583905.1. GTDB lineage: Bacteria > Bacteroidota > Bacteroidia > Cytophagales > Cyclobacteriaceae > UBA2336. The sequence continues at coordinate 6,688 of CAZOYJ010000006.1, read as the reverse complement.
CCCGCCAAATTGTTAATGATTGGCGATGGCCCCGAGCGCTTGCATGCCGAACAGCAATGCCGCGACCTTCAGATTTGCGATGACGTGAGATTTCTCGGAAAACTTGAAGCCGTAGAAGAAGTGCTTTCGGTTGCCGATTTATTTCTGATGCCCTCCGAAAAAGAAAGCTTTGGATTGGCGGCCCTCGAAGCTATGGCGTGTGAGGTTCCGGTTATTTCATCAAACACCGGAGGATTACCCGAATTGAACATTCAGGGAGTTACCGGCTTCCTGTCCAACGTTGGCGATACAGAAGACATGACGCAAAAAGCGCTGCATGTTCTCGACAAAAATAATCTTCCTAAATTCAAAGCTAACGCATTAAAACGGGCGAAAGAATTCGATATTGGTCGTATATTGCCATTGTATGAAGCCTATTATTATAAAGTCATCGAAAAATCTAAAGTAATAGTAACCGAATAGTAATATCAGACGTACAATTTGTTGTTCAGCTTATTTACAACTTAGAATTTGTAAGGTTATGGAGACAATTGCACCGAAGAATAAGGGAACCAAACAGCTTTTTGCCAACCCGGTTCTGGAACGGCTTACCCGAACCCACATTGCTGTTCCGATTTCCATTTTTATTGTATACGCAACCGGCTTGTTATACTGGAGTGTTGCCAACACCTCGCTGAATGCCTACCTTACCATAGCTTTGTTTTTTATAGGCTGGCTGGTCTTCTCCTGGGTAGAATATATGGTGCACCGGTATGTGTTTCATATGAAAACCTATACCTTGTTGCGTGCAAAATTTCAATACATCATGCATGGGGTGCATCACGAGTTTCCGAAAGATAAAGACCGGCTGGCCATGCCACCCCTGTTAAGCGTTGCCATTTCCACTGTTTTACTGTTATTGTTGAGGTTGGTTATTGGCGATTTCGCATTTGCTTTTTTGCCTGGTTTTCTGGTGGGGTATGCCTGCTACCTGGGTGTGCATTACATTGTTCACACCTATCAGCCTCCTAAAAACTTTTTACGGGCGCTCTGGATCAACCACGGCATTCACCATTATAAAAATGGCGACATCGTTTTTGGCGTATCCTCCCCGCTTTGGGATTACATTTACGGTACCATGCGAAAGGAAAAGAAATAGTCGTCCCTTTATAAAGGGAACCCATCTTGTTGCTGCAGGATGGGTTTTTTATTACCCTTATCGTGATTTATTAAATTAATCGTTCCGGCTGAAACAGAATCCGGAAATTATTGGTTTTAGTATGTATCTCCTAACTTGCCAACATGCCGGGTTACCGCTTCAGTAAATTCATACCGTCTGCTGAAAAAGCAAAAAGTGATTTTGAGCGTTTATTGAAAATCTTCATGCAGTTGGTACTCATCACTTCGGGTAACGTGGCCGAAGCATTGCACTGGATGACCGAACTCGATAAACAATACAACATCACCAATGATCAATACGGCATAGGTGATTTTATTGAGCAACTGAAGCGCGAAGGATACATTGCTGAAACAGGTGCTAATGGTGAGCTTAGATTAAAAGCACGCAGCGAACAAAATTTACGGAAATCAGCATTAGAAGAAATTTTCGGCAAACTCAAGAAATCAAGGGGCGGTGAACATAATACTTTTCACAACGGCCGTGGCGATGAACAAACCACCGAACGAAGGGATTACCAATTTGGCGATACGCTGGAACAGATTGCGATTACGGATTCATTGAAGAATGCCCAGATTAATCATGGGCTGGAAAATTTCTTCATGACAGAAGAAGATCTGGAAGTAATTGAAAGCGAATACAAATCGCAAACGTCAACCGTACTGATGATCGACATTTCGCATTCCATGATTTTATATGGCGAGGATCGGATCACACCGGCCAAAAAAGTAGCTATGGCCCTGTCCGAATTGATCACCAAAAAGTATCCGAAAGACACGCTTGATTTGATTGTATTTGGCGATGATGCGTGGCAAATAGAAATTAAAGATTTACCCTACCTGCAAGTAGGGCCCTACCACACCAATACGGTTGCCGGGCTGGAACTTTCCATGGATATTTTAAGGAGAAAGAAAAATCCGAATAAACAGATTTTTATGATCACCGATGGCAAACCCACCTGTATCAAACAAGGCATCCGGTATTATAAAAACAGTTTTGGATTGGATCACAAAATTCTGAATAAAACCCTTACCCTGGCTGCCCAATTAAAAAAAATAAGCATCCCGGTAACTACTTTTATGATTGCCACCGACCCATACCTGAAAGCTTTTGTTCGCGAATTCACGAAAGCAAATAATGGAAATGCCTATTATAGCGGTTTGCAGGGCTTGGGCAATCTTGTGTTCGAGGATTTTAAACGAAATCGGAGAAAAAATTTCTAAGCCCAGTATGATGATGAACATCGAGAAAATAAAAACCGTAAAGCAACTGATAGCATCCGGTTATAAAATCCGGACGGTAAAAGACGAGTTGCGTGAAAACCTGATTCACAGACGCAAAAACCGTCAACCAGTTTTTGAAGGCATCTGGGGTTATGAAGAAACTGTTATCCCCGACCTGGAGCGCGCCATCCTGGCCGGTCACGATATTAATTTACTGGGATTACGCGGGCAAGCCAAAACGCGGTTGGCGCGCCTGATGGTAAACCTGCTGGACGAATACATTCCGGTTGTAGCAGGTTCAGAATTAAATGATGATCCGCTTAATCCGATTTCACGTTACGGCTTAGATAAACTGAACGAACTGGGTGATGATACCCCCATTGCCTGGTTGCACCGCAACAACCGGTATACCGAAAAACTGGCCACACCCGATGTTTCCATTGCCGACCTGATTGGTGACGTTGATCCCATAAAAGCAGCAACAATGAAACTTCCCTATTCTGATGAACGCGTCATCCACTTTGGATTAATTCCCCGTTCGCACCGCGGCATTTTCGTCATCAACGAATTGCCCGATCTTCAGGCAAGAATTCAAGTGGCCCTGTTTAACATTCTGCAAGAAGGCGACATTCAGATCAGGGGTTTTAAAATCAGGCTTCCACTGGAAATCCAATTTGTGTTTACCGCAAATCCGGAAGATTACACCAACCGCGGAAGCATTGTTACCCCACTGAAGGACCGGATTGACAGTCAGATTATAACGCACTATCCAAAAACCATTGAAATCAGCAAGCAAATAACCCAACAGGAAGCCCAACTGAAAGAAATCCAAACGCAAGCAATTGAAGTTCCTGAGTTGGTGAAAGACCTTATAGAACAATCAGCATTCGAAGCGCGCAAGAGCGAACTCATCGACCCCAAAAGTGGAGTTTCGGCACGGCTTACGATTTCAGCCTATGAAACCTTGCTGGCAGCCGCTGAAAGGAGACTACTTATTAATGACGAAACAAGCACTACTGCTCGAATTTCCGATCTATCGGCAATTGTGTCGTCCATTACCGGCAAGGTTGAATTGGTTTATGAAGGTGAGCAGGAAGGGCCGGCTATTGTGGCGCAAAATCTTATTGGCAAAGCCATCCGCACCCGGTTTTTGAATTACTTCCCCGATCCCGACACCTTCCGGAAGCAAAAAGAGAAAAGTCCGTATAAAAAAATAACCGACTGGTTTGGCGCGGGTAACAGCATGGATTTGCTTCACGACAGCAGCAATGCAGTCTATAAAAAAGCGCTTGCCTCGGTTCCAGGATTAAAAGAATTGATTCGGGAATTTCACCGTGAGCAGTCTCCATCGCTTCAATTATTATTGATGGAATTTGCCCTTCATGGCCTGGCTGAATATAGTTTAATCAGCAAACATTACCTTACCACCGGGCACCAGTTTAAAGATTTGCTGAGTTCTATGTTCACCTTATCCAAAGAAGAAAATGCCGAGGATGACGATGATATCGATGAAGCATTCGGAGGGAGAAACAATTAATGCCGAAAAGGTTAAAGCACTTATTGGTGTTGGCCAATGTATTGGATATAACGCCTACAGAAAAAGGCGATCTCTATGGGTTAAAAGTAATCGTGTAAAATTATTGAGTTTCATTGACCGTTCTAGCTACCAAAGATTTTTGGATTTGCCAATCAAATTATTACCTTCAGCCTGATAATACCTGATGAAGGTGGGGCTTACGAATTTTTTAAACATTACATACAGTCAATTTCCCCTATTGCCTCCATTTGCCAGCCTTGTAAACGGAGACACCGTTTTTTCACTTAACTTGTTCATCGCCTATGTCGCCCATGTTAAAAACTAAGAAGGAAAAGAAAATTTTCGTTCTCGACACTTCCGTAATCATTTATGAACACAACTCCATCCTCAATTTTGATGAACACGATGTAGGCATACCCATAACAGTACTGGAGGAGCTTGATAATTTCAAAAAAGGAAACGACACCAAAAATTTTGAAGCCCGGGAATTCATCCGGCTCATCGACAAACTGGCCAAAGACCAGATGCTGCACCATTGGAACCCCATCAACGGAAAAGGAAAGGGGAATTTTAAGGTGGTGATGGATACAGGAGGCAACGGATCGGTAGATGCCAACCGTGTATTCAATGAAGACAAACCCGATCATCGTATCCTGAATTCTGCGCTCCTGCTTCAAAAGGAAGAAAAAGGCAGAAGGGTAATCCTGGTTTCAAAAGACGTTAACCTGAGGCTAAAAGCGAAAGCCCTTGGTCTACAGGCCGAAGACTACACCACCGGTAAAATCCAAAATATTTCTTCCTTGTACTCGGGTAGAACCATTGTGGAAGATGTGGATGCCGATTCGATTAACCTGATTTACGAAAAAGGCTATTGCCCTCCTGTCGATATTCTGGGCAGCAAGATTACTCCTGAAAAAAATCACTATTACATTTTAAAGAGCGGGAAAAAATCGGTGTTGGCGTATTACAATCCGTTCAATGAAATGATTGAACACGTGGAGAAGCGCTCCATCTATGGCGTAAAACCCCGTAATGCCGAACAGACTTTTGCCATCCACGCTTTATTAAAACCCGACATCAAACTGGTCACGCTTCAGGGTATTGCCGGCACTGGTAAAACCCTGATAGCCTTAGCTGCCGCGTTGGAGCAAAAACGTGAATTCAGGCAAATCTACCTGGCGCGTCCCATCGTTCCGTTGAGCAATAAAGACATTGGCTATTTGCCGGGCGACATTAAATCGAAGTTAAACCCGTACATGGAACCCTTGTGGGATAACCTGAAGTTCATCCAAAACCAATACAACGAAACCGACAAGGAGTATGCTAAAATAACAGAGATGGTTACCCAGGAAAAACTGGTGATAACCCCGCTGGCCTATATCCGCGGGCGAAGCCTCTCTAACATTTGTTTTATTGTTGATGAGGCTCAAAACCTAACTCCTCACGAAGTGAAAACCATTATTACCCGTGCCGGTGAAAACACCAAGATTATTTTTACGGGTGATATTTACCAGATTGATACACCTTACCTGGATGCGCAAAGCAATGGGCTCTCGTACCTGATCGATCGGTTAAAGAACAATGAACTGTATGCCCACATGACATTAGAAAAAGGCGAGCGATCGGAGCTGGCCAACCTGGCCAATAACCTGCTGTGAGTTAGTAAACTTGAAGTAATTTATTTTCCCAGTACTTTCAGTACCGTTTCGCCAATGTCTGCCGGAGATTCTACTACGTGAATACCACATTCGCCCATGATTTTCATTTTTGCAGCAGCGGTGTCATCGGCACCACCAATAATGGCTCCGGCATGGCCCATTCTTCGTCCTGGGGGGGCAGTTTGTCCGGCAATAAACCCAACCACAGGTTTCCGGTTTCCGGTTTCTTTAACCCAGCGGGCAGCCAACGGTTCATAGTTACCGCCAATTTCGCCAATCATAACGATGGCATCTGTTTCAGGATCATTCATCAACATTTCAACAGCTTCCTTTGTGGGTGTGCCAATGATTGGGTCTCCGCCAATGCCTATAGCTGTTGAAACGCCTAATCCTGCTTTTACGATCTGGTCAGCGGCTTCATAGGTAAGCGTACCCGACTTTGATACCACACCCACACGCCCTTTCTTAAACACAAAACCCGGCATAATCCCAACTTTGGCTTCACCGGGTGTAATTACCCCTGGGCAGTTAGGGCCGATCAACACTACCTCTTTGTTTTTGATATACTTTTTGGCAATCATCATGTCCTTTACCGGTATTCCTTCGGTTATTGCCACGATCACCTTAATACCGGCATCGGCCGATTCCATAATCGCATCGGCTGCGAAAGCAGGCGGAACAAAAATGATGGAAACATCAGCACCGGTTTTTTCCACGGCCTCTTTAACTGTATTAAACACCGGGCGACCAAGGTGTTCGGAACCGCCTTTACCGGGTGTGACCCCTCCTACTACATTGGTGCCATATTCAATCATCTGGCCGGCATGAAACGTGCCTTCCGATCCGGTGAATCCTTGTACTACAACGCGGGAATCTTTATTAACGAGAACACTCATGTAAGTAGGTTTTTGGTCAGCACAAAAATAGAATAATATACCGTACAGCAAAACCGAGCTTAAACCAGAAAAGGGCCTCTTTAAGCCCTTTTCTGAATCTCTTGTTACCAGGTTATTGACCTGGGTTGTACCCTAGCCTTTGAATAAATTCATTATAAGCTTGCTGGAAAAACTCCACCTCCGGCTCTAAGACACGGGCAGCTTTGTAAGCTGTAAGG
>CAZOYJ010000005.1:16090-37613 GCA_964583905.1 uncultured Roseivirgaceae bacterium | reverse complement strand
TGGATGATCAACGCGTAGTTGGTCCAGGTTTCCAGGATGTAACCAAGCGAAGAAAACCCGAATGGATCATGAACATGATTACCAATGTGGATGTCATGCTCGATGAAGATCCGGTTGCCCAGGAACTCCTTGAACTTTGCTTGATGCGTATGCCAAATCAAAATGTTTCGATTGGCGATGCCCGCGACATTCTGGAGTTCATGCGTCAGAATGACGGTGAGAAATAGACTAACCAAAACTAAATCCCTATGTATATGAAGCAAATATTATTTCTCCCACTCGTGCTGCTATTGGCCTGCAGCCAGCAACAATCTACCAGTACCGAAGCAACCGCCACACCGGTCGGACCCGGTCAATCGGCTGTTCAGGATGATACCTCAGAACCGGATGTGGTGCGCATTGCTGTAAATTCAGCCGATCACACTACACTGGTTACCGCCTTAAAGGCTGTTAATTATGTAGATGCACTCTCCAATGCCGGACCCTTCACCGTGTTTGCACCAACCAATGCCGCATTCGACAAATTGCCGGCCGGTACCGTTGAAGGCTTGCTGAAGCCTGAAAGTAAAGATGCCTTGATTGATATTCTTGAATATCATGTATATGTCGGTAATATCCGGGAAGACATGATGCGCGATGGCATGACGCTGAACCAGGTTAACCTGGATAATGTCAAGATTGCCGTAAGCGATGATGGAAAAATTACCGTAAACGGAGCAAACGTATTAGGTGCTGTTAAGGCTTCTAACGGAATGGTGTATGTTATCGATACCGTATTGCTTCCGCCAGACAAAAAATAAATCAACTCCACGTATTAAATAAATAACTATGAATTTAAAATCGAATCGAATCGTATTATCGCTGGGTTTGCTGTTGATGGTTTACGCCATGAACAGTTGCCAGCCCAAAGGCCCGGTTAGTGTAACCACCGGTGATGCCGCTTCAAAAGTTTACGTAGCTCCCGGTCAGTATGACGAGTTCTATAATTTTGTATCGGGCGGATTTAACGGCCAAATGGCAGTTTACGGTATACCTTCCGGCAGGTTATTCCGCAACATCCCCGTTTTCTCGGTTAACCCCGAAAGCGGCTATGGATATAGCGAGGAAACCAAACCCATGCTGAATACTTCCCACGGTTTTATTCCCTGGGACGACCTTCACCACCCGGCACTTTCCACCACCAAAGGCGAACACGATGGCCGCTGGCTGTTTGGCAATGGCAATAATACCCCCCGTGTGGCACGAATTGATTTAACGACCTTCCGTACCGTTGAAATTATTGAAATTCCCAACAGCGGAGGTAATCACTCTTCACCGTTTATCACCGAGAATACCGAGTACGTAGTAGCCGGTACCCGCTTTAGCGTACCGATGGGTGATGACCGGGATGTTGCGATTAGTTCATACAAGGAAAACTTCAAGGGATCGATCAGCTTTATTAAAGTGAACCCCGAAACCGGCCGCATGAACATTGAATTTCAGTTGCGCACTCCGGGCTTCAATTACGATTTGAGCCGTGCAGGAAAAGGCCCTTCGCATGGTTGGTTCTTCTTCTCCTGCTACAACACCGAGCAAGCGTATACCTTGTTGGAAGTTAATGCTTCTCGCAACGATAAGGACTTTATCATGGCCGTGAACTGGAAAAAAGCCGAAGAATATCTCGCGCAAGGCAAAGGGAAGAAAGAGAAAGTGCAGTATGCACACAACGTTTGGAATGAACACACCCACTCGGCCACCAGTACCATATTGGATGAAGTTACCGTATTGGATGTAACGGAATTGAAGGACATTGTTTATTTTATTCCTTGTCCGAAATCTCCACACGGCTGCGATGTTGATCCTTCCGGTGAATACATTGTAGGCAGCGGTAAACTGGCGGCTATTTTGCCGGTGTTTGCCTTCAGCAAATTAATGGATGCCATTGCCAATAAAGATTATGAAGGCGACTTTAACGGTATCCCCGTTGTTCGTTACGAAGCTGCCTTACACGGTGAAGTGAAAAAACCCGGCCTGGGCCCGCTGCACACCGAGTTTGATGCTAAAGGAAATGCCTATACATCTTTCTTCGTGTCATCCGAAATTGTAAAGTGGAATGTAAAAACCCTGGAAATATTAGATCGGGTACCTACCTATTATTCTATCGGCCATCTTTCGGTTCCGGGCGGTCCTACCGCAAAACCACATGGCAAATATGTAATCGCTTACAACAAGATCACAAAAGATCGATACCTGCCCACCGGGCCCGAGTTAACGCAAAGTGCTCAACTCTACTCCATTGAAGGCGATAAAATGCAATTGTTGCTCGACTTCCCCACTATTGGTGAGCCACACTATGCAGAAGCACTGCCGGCAAGCCTTATAAAAGATAAGTCGGTAAAAATTTATAAACTCGAAGAAAACGAACATCCGTATGCGGCCAAAGGCGAAAAAATGGCACGCGTTGAGCGTAAAGGCAACGAGGTACACGTGTACATGACCGCCATCCGTTCGCACTTAACACCCGATAACATTGAAGGTGTGCGGGTTGGCGATGAAGTTTATTTCCACGTAACCAACCTGGAACAAGATTGGGATGTACCGCATGGATTTGCCATCAAAGGTGCCACCAATGCCGAAATCCTGATTATGCCGGGTGAAACGCAAACCTTAAAATACAAGCCACTGAAATCAGGTGTTATTCCATTCTATTGCACTGACTTTTGTTCAGCGCTTCACCAGGAAATGTCCGGATACCTGCGCGTATCACCTGCAGGTTCAAACACACCATTGAAGTTTTCAACCGGAGATACCGGAGGTCAGAAATAGTGGCACTGGCCTGTTGGTTAATTCCAAGTTTGCAGGTTGAAAAAAACCCTGACGGGAAACCGTCAGGGTTAACTTAAGGGCTTATGAAAAAATTGAATCGAATAACCCGCATTACTCTGGTAGTTGCCTCACTGGCCATGATCAGCGCTTTCTATGTGCCGTTATGGCAAATTCTGATGTGGGCGCCACAGTATCCCGAAGGTCTGGAAATGAAAATCTGGATTGATGATATAACCGGTGATGTAAGAATCATCAGTGCACTAAACCACTACATCGGCATGAAGCACATTGAAGTAAGCATGTTTCCCGAGTTTGGGTACATGAAATACATTGTCGGTACATTGATTGGACTTGGGTTACTTGCCGCTTTAATTAATAGACGCTTTGCGTTGGTTGGCTTTACCGCAATAATTGTATTAACCGGTATTGCGGCCCTGGTAGATTTTTATCTGTGGGGGTACGATTATGGCCACAACCTCGATCCGACTGCGCCTATTGTCGTGCCGGGTATGTATTATCAACCACCACTGATTGGCACAAAACAGTTGTTGAACTTTACAGCTTTTTCGGGTCCGGATATTGGTGGGTGGATTTTTATGGGCATTGGATTAGCCGTTATTTCCGTGCTTGCCCTGGAAGTATTTAAATTCGGAAAACAAAACGAACAACCCGTATGAAGCCGCTATTATTTTCAGGATTGGTAGCCATCTGTTGTATCGCGTGCAAAGTTGAGCCCGAACCCATTGTCTATGGTACAGATAGTTGTTATTCGTGCAAGATGACCATCATGGACAGGAAATTTGGCGCAGAGGTAGTTACACGCAAAGGTAAAATCTTCAAGTTTGATGATGTTAACTGTCTGGTCAATTTCCTGAATTCAGGCGTTGTGGAAGAGCGTGAGGTACAATATAAACTTGTGGTTGACTTTTCGCAGCCTGAAAAACTGATTGCAGCCGGTGAAGCGTTTTATATTAAATCAGCCGAAATCAAAAGCCCCATGGCCAGCCAGGTGGCTGCCTTTGAAACCAATGAACTGCAGAAAGAATACAAAAAACAATGGAACGGAATATATTTAACCTGGGGCGAGTTAACAACACAATATAAATAGACACATCGAACGTAGCTAACTAATATCAGCGTTCAGTTTTGTCGCCACACAAAAATGAAAAGCTTAACCGTATATATCACACATATCATTTTTCTATTTGCTGTTCTCCAAACGCAGGCAGCGAAGATCATCGTTGATCCTTCCGGGAAAATCAAAACCATCACCGAGGCCATCCGGTTGGCTTCTGCTAACGATACCATTATCGTTCAGGCAGGTACCTACCGCGAAGGAAACATCCTGATTAATAAGCCTTTGGTGCTGATCGGAATAAACAAACCCATGGTAGACGGTGAACGGAAAGTCGAGGTGTTTACCGTGGATGCAGCGCATGTTACCATTGCCGGGTTTAAAATCGTAAACAGCGGCACGTCAAATATTAAAGACCTGGCCGGTATTGGCGGATTGCAAGCCGATTACCTGACCATCCGGGACAATGACCTGATCAATACGTTCTTCGGTATTCACTTGTCCTCCAGTAAATATGGCCGCATTCAAAACAATACCTTCATCGGCCAGGCCAAAAGCGATACAGAATCGGGTAACGGCATTCACCTGTGGCAGTGTTCAAATATTTTGATTGAGCATAACCACATCCGGGGCCATCGCGATGGAATTTATTTTGAGTTCGTTACAAACTCAATAATTCATTCAAATACCAGTGAAAATAATCATCGCTACGGACTGCATTTCATGTTTTCGCATGACGATGAGTACACCGATAATGTATTCCGGAATAATGGCGCAGGCGTTGCCGTTATGTATACCCGTAACGTAAAGATGATTAATAACACATTCGAACGTAATTGGGGCCACAGCGCTTATGGATTGTTGCTGAAAGACATCAACGACAGCTATGTGTACAACAACCGGTTTGTTCAGAATACCATTGGCATTTACCTGGAAGGAACCAGCCGTACCGAATTCAGTTCGAACCTGTTTTTGTCGAACGGGTGGGCCATCCGGCTACAAGCCAGTTGCGATGCCAATGTTTTTACCCGGAATAATTTTCGCTCCAACACCTTCGATATTGCTACCAACGGTACCATGGTGTTGAACACTATCAATAACAATTACTGGGACAAGTACCAGGGGTACGATCTGAATAAAGATGGAATAGGCGATATACCGTATCGGCCGGTGAATATGTACACCATGATTGTGGAACGCATTCCTACGGCTGTATTATTATGGCGGAGTTTCCTGGTGTTTTTACTCGATCGGGCCGAGAAAGTTTTTCCGGCCGTAACTCCCGAAAATTTGAAAGATGACTATCCAAGCATGAAACCCTATGATCTCGATACAAAAACTTAAAAAGAATTTTGGCAAGCTGCAGGCCTTGAAAGGGGTGGATGCTGAATTTACGGCTGGTAAGTCGTATGCCCTTATCGGGCCGAATGGTTCCGGAAAAACCACACTTATCAAGTGTATTCTGGGCATGGTTCTTCCCACTTCCGGTGAGATCATCATCGATGGCGAAACCATCCGCAACCATTGGCACTACCGCGAGAAAATCGGGTATATGCCACAGATTGGCCGGTACCCCGATAACATGCGCATCGGACAATTATTTGATATGATCCGAAACATCCGGAAGAACCCGCCCGTATTGGATGACGAATTACTGGAAGCCCTGAAGTTGGATACCATGCTCGACAAGCGGATGCACACACTTTCCGGGGGAACCCGCCAAAAAGTGAGTGCAGCGTTGGCTTTTTTATTTAATCCACCGGTATTGTTTCTCGATGAACCTACAGCCGGCCTCGATCCGGTTTCGGTTGAAATACTCAAAGACAAAATCGTGAAAGAAAAAGAAGCGGGAAAATTAATCATCATTACCTCCCACATCATGAGCGATTTGGATGACCTCACTACGGAAGTGCTCTACCTGCAGGAAGGAAACATCCGGTACAATAACTCGATCAGTGAATTAAAAGATATTACAGGCGAACAGCGGCTGGGTAAAGCCATTGCAAAAATGATCCGCAGCCTCGAACGTCCGGTAAATAAAACCATTGTTAATCTTGAATCATAACTATGCCACGCGTAATTAAATACATATTCTACGATATTCTGCGTACACGCTTTATCTTGTTATACACGCTATTCCTGTTGCTGAGCTCCATAGCCATGTTTCAACTGGATACCGATACGGATAAAGTCATCATGAGCATGATGAACATTGTGCTGATGGTGGTGCCACTGGTCAGCATCGTTTTCAGTACCATTCATTTCTTCAACAGTTATGAATTTATTGAACTCATGCTGTCGCAACCGGTAAACCGAAGGGTAATTTTTTTGGGTGAATACTTTGCCGTAGCCTTTTCGCTGTGCCTGGCATTTCTTATCGGTATTGGAGTGCCCATGGTTTACTATGGCGCAGGAGTAAGCGGGTTTACGCTGTTATATTCGGGTATCATGCTGACGCTGGTTTTTGTTTCACTGGCTTTCCTGGCATCCGTACTAACCCGCGATAAAGCGAAAGCCATCGGGGTAGCCTTGCTATTCTGGTTTTACTTCTCCCTGATTTATGACGGCTTATTGATGTGGATCATTTATACCTTCATGGATTACCCGTTGGAGAAAGTTACCCTCGCCCTGGTATCACTCAATCCCATCGACCTGGCCCGCATCCTGATGTTACTCCAACTGGATATCTCTGCACTGATGGGCTATACCGGTGCGTTTTATAAAGCGTTCTTTGGAAGTAATTTCGGACTGCTCTTCTCCACCGGTGTCTTAACGGTATGGATTGTTTTTCCCATTTGGCTCGCGCTCCGTTTTTTTATGCGAAAGGATTTGTAACCATTGTAGCTTACGGATTATCCAGGCACTAATTACAGTTGACATACCGCAGGGGTAATAGAGGGTATTTCTAAAAACTCTCCTACTTATTCCCCTCCTGAGGGGATTAAGGGGAGGAAATAAAAAATTTGAGTTTTTAGAGATGCCCTAAAAGATTAATCGAACACGCGTATAGATTAATAAAAGGTAATTACCTTTGGCCAGACCCTGGTAACAGATGAATACTTATGATGATGAGGTTTATTCTCCCGCTCCTTCTTATTTCAATTTTGCATTCCTGTTCGGTTAAGGAACAGGAAATGGAAGTTCAGGCAATGGATTCACCGGCAGGCCCAACGGCTGGCGAACCGTACTTGTTTGCCGATCCTTCAGGCCAGGTGTTTCTCTCCTGGATTGAACGGGAAGACACCATTTCCTTTTTAAAAATGGCGCAATGGAAAGACGAGCAATGGACAAGCCCGGTAATCATAGCCTCCGGAACAAGTTGGTTTGTGAACTGGGCCGATTACCCGATGGTGGTAAGCAGCGGAACGGGAAAATATGTAGCACATTTTCTCGACCGGAGTGGTGATGGTACATTTGAGTACGATGTGAAAATCACAACTTCACCGGATGGACAAAGCTGGTCTACTCCCTTTGTTTTACACGATGATGGCACCAAAAGCGAACACGGGTTTGTGTCGCTCACACCTTATAACGATCATGTTTTGGTATCGTGGCTCGATGGCCGCAACACGGTTAGCGATGATCCTGCGGCACACCACGATCATGGGCATCACGGTGAAATGACCGTGCGCGCTGCCGTGGTTACCTACGATGGGCAAAAATTGGAAGAGTGGGAGTTAGACAATCGGGCGTGTGATTGTTGCCAGACAACCGCAGCAATTACGCACAACGGCCCGGTGGTGTTGTACCGCGACCGCTCGGATTCAGAAGTGCGCGACATTTCAATCGTACGATGGGTAGATAATGCCTGGACTAAGCCAGTGGTTGTGTTTAGCGATCAGTGGGAAATTAACGGTTGCCCGGTCAATGGTCCGCGTTGTGAAGCCTTAGGTAACACACTGGCTATCAGTTGGTTTACTATGGCTAACGACCAGCCCCAGGTAAAAGTAATTTTCTCAACCGATGGGGGCGAGACATTCGGAAAACCCGTTACCGTAAACGGAGAGAATGCCATCGGCAGGGTTGACCTCGTGTTGCTGGATGATGCAACTGCGTTGGTTAGCTGGATGGAAGAAAATCAAATTAAAGTAAGGAAGGTGTTCAGCAATGGAAAGCAAGGCCCGGTTACTTCCATTGCGGCATCCTCTTCATCACGCTCAAGCGGATTTCCGCAACTCACAAAATCGGGGAACACTATTCTGATTGCCTGGACCGATAGCCAGCAAGAAACCATTAAAATGGCCAGGATTGATTTGTAATTGCGCTGCTCGTTTCGCAGAGGTACGCAATATGCCTTAACTCTTCGTGAATTTTATTACTTTCAGCTGCGAAAGCAAAACCTTATGCAAGCCAACATCCTCACCGAAATCTTCCTGCCCGTTGCCCTGGGTGTAATCATGCTGGGCATGGGCTTATCGCTAACGCCTGCCGATTTTAAGCGCGTGGTAATTTTTCCGAAGGCTACGCTTGTCGGACTTTTTGGTCAGCTTGTTTTTTTGCCCTTGGTTGCTTTCCTGATCTTGAAACTGATTGAGTTGCCGCCTGCGTTAGCCGTAGGGGTGATGTTGCTGGCCTTTTGCCCGGGCGGACCAACCTCCAATTTATTATCCAACCTGGCCCGTGCCGACCTGGCGTTATCGATTACCTTAACGGCTATCTCCAGCATGATTACCGTATTTACCATTCCGGTGTTGGTTAATTTGGCTATGGAACATTTTATCGGGGAGGGAAAGTATGTAGAGTTGCCTGTGCTAAAAACAATGGCTCAAATCCTGGTGATAACCGTAATTCCTGTTTCCATCGGCATGTTCATGCGCTGGAAATTTCCGCATGCAGCCAACCGGGCAGAGCAGCCGGTAAAGATAGCCTCGGCAATTTTTATTACCCTGATAATTCTGGGCGCTATTTTAAAAGAGAAGGAGAACCTGGCCGGTTATTTTGTTCAGGTGGGTGTGGTTATGTTGCTCATCAATGTGATCATCCTGGTGATAGCGTATGGCGTAGGGAAGACCTTCCGGTTAAGCCATCCGCAGCGGTCGGCCGTAGCCATCGAGTCGGGAATACAAAATGGAACGCTGGCCATTGCTATCGCGACAAGCAGTTTATTGTTGAATAATTCGGAGATGTCGATACCTGCTGCGGTGTACTCGCTGATCATGTTTGCAACGGGAGGCGTGGCCGTTTACCTGTTCAGCCGAACGTTTATGTTTGATAAAGCATGATGAATAGGATGATTTACAAATCATTCACCACCGCTATGCATTTCAGTTCAATGGCAATAGGAGTGGGCAACGCATTCACTTCCACGGTAGTGCGGCAAGGTTGATTATCCTTAAAATAATCCGCGTAGATTTTATTAAAGGTTGCAAAATCGGCTTTCATGTTGGTGAGAAACACGGTAACATCCACCAGGTCTTCCCAGCGCGAGCCAGAAGACTCAAGGATATAGCGAACGTTTTGAAATACGGAATGGCATTGTTGTTCGATGTCATAGGCGATAATCGCTCCGTTTTCATCAAGCGTTACGCCCGGAATTTCCGTTGATCCTTTCTTACGCGGACCAACACCGGATAAAAATAACAGGTTGCCTACCTTTCGGGCGTGCGGGTAAAGTCCAACCGGATCGGGGGCTTTATCGGAATGTATTTTTTCTGCCATGCCTATCAATAACCAAATCCCAAACTCGACCAGTAACTCTGCCACTCGGCACCTTCCGCTTTTGAGGGCACCATCTTAACGGTACTCACCATCCACGACCCGCTATTGCTTAACCGGGTAGTAATGATTCCGTCCTTTTGGGTATATATGTCCTGCAACACGGTATTGTTGTTTTTTCGGTTCCACACTTTTACCAGCGTAAACGGCAAGGGCTGGCCTTCATACAATACTTTGAACGACATCTCATCACCGGCTTTCAGCGAATAGGGATTCTGTAACGGAACAATTTCCAGCGGAAGCCCGGCTATTTGTTCAAAAGTATTATCGGGTGTTGCGCCAGCTTGCAGCAACACCTTGGCACACCGGGCATAAAATTCGGAGGCCGGCTTATCCAATGTGTTGGTGCGTTTACGGTGGTTGTAGGCATCCTCCAGTCCATCTTCTTTCAGGTAGGCATTAAAGGCTTCAGCTTCTACTGCAATAAATGCATTCGTGGTTTGCATGGCCACCAGGTGGGTGCCTTCGGTATCGAGTTTTACGGCCAGGTGTTTACCTTTTCCTTCCACCGTTTTTTCGTACAGATTCTGTCTTCCGCTCCGGGAGATTTGTTCAAGGCGCACCAGCCTGCTTTTTTTAAGCTCCCACACTTCGCCAACAAAATTTTCGCCAACCATAAACGAGAGGGTAGCCGTTTCGCCCGGGGTATACTTAAACTTTAGCGGCTGCATCCAGAATTCATGCGCTTGCGCCCAAAGCCCAACCATCATGATTGCCAAAAAACCCAGTACTTTCTTCATCATGTTAATCCGAAAATTTGCATCAAGAATTCATCAAATCTTCAATCTCTTCCGCTTCAATGGGAATATTTTTCATCAGGTCGAGCAATCCGTTTTTGGTGATCACCACATTGTTTTCCAGGCGGATGCCCAATCCTTCTTCCCGGATATAAATGCCCGGCTCAACCGTCCATACCATGCCTTCCTTCATTTTAGCAAACATGTTTCCGGTATCGTGCACGTCCAGGCCCAGATGATGCCCCGTGCCATGCATAAAGTATTTCATAAACAACGGCTTGTCGGGATGTTGATTTTTCAGGTCTGCGCGATCAATGAGTTTAAGGTTGATCAACTCGCGCTCCATTACCTGTTGTACTTCTTTGTGGTAGTCGAAGTACACAACGCCCGGCCGCAACAGTTGGTAGGCTGCGCGTTTTACGCGGAGTACGGCATTGTAAACTTCTTTTTGACGTTTGGTGAATTTTCCGTTAACCGGAAGGGTGCGCGTCATGTCGGCATTGTAGTTGGCGTATTCGGCACCAACGTCTAACAACAATACATCACCTGCCTTGCACGACCGGTTATTCTCAATATAGTGCAGCACACACGAATTGGCTCCTGATGCGATGATGGGTTCGTACGCAAACCCGCGCGAACCGTTGCGCAAAAATTCGTGCACGAACTCCGCTTCAATCTCATATTCTTTAACACCCGGCTTAACAAACTTCAGCACCCTGCGAAAGGCTTTTTCGGTGATGTTGCAGGCTTGTTGAAGAAGTTCAATTTCAGGTTTTGATTTTATGGCGCGCAATTTCGACAGGATGGGCGCCACGCGCTCATACCGGTGCAGCGGATATCTTTCTTTGCACCATTTTATAAAGCGTGAGTCGCGACTTTCCACCTGGATTTCAGCCCGGTAATGTTCGTTGGTGTTCAGGTAGACGTGTTCAACCCCGCCCATCACCATCATGGTATTGAATACCCGGTGAAAATCCGAAGTCCAGAGTACGGTTTCAATACCGCTCACGTTCCGGGCTTCTTCTTTGGTTAGTTTATGTCCTTCCCAGGTGGCTATCTGCTCGTTGGTTTCGCGAACGAATAAAACTTCACGCAGTTTCTTATCCGGGTATTCGGGACAGATCATCAGGATACTCTCTTCCTGATCAATCCCGGTAAGGTAAAACAAATCATTGTTCTGCCTGAACTTCAGGGTGCCATCGGCATTGGTAGGCATCAGGTCGTTGGAGTTGAAAACCGCTACAGCGGCCGGTTTGAGTTCTTTCACCAGGCGCTTGCGGTTGGTCGTAAAGAGTGTGTTGTTGATGGGTTGGTAGCGCATAACTTCAGATCAGACCAAAAGTAAAAAAACCTGTCGGCTCCCGACAGGTTCTTGAAAAATAATAGCAAACAAATTCTGCTTATGCCTCCGAAGGCTCATCGGTAGTGATGTAGTTAATCAAGATGAACGTTACCAGCAACCCGGAGAAAACCCCCTCGAGGGCCACGATGAAAGATGCAATATACGGATTGAGATAGCGCCCCATGGGTTCCGTGTCGATAATGTGCTGCATAAAGGCCGGATCCAGAAAACTTACATAAACAAACAGAAAGAAGGCAAACACTAATGAGGCAATGGCTCCTGTTGCCACCCCCGTTACCAATGCCCGGAAATAATTCAAATGATCACCGTGTGTTTCTTTGAACTTACGCAAGGCAAAATAAATGCCCGCCACTAGGAAGAAAAGGTTGAGCACGCGCAACTCAACCACATTTATAAGGCCTGCAAATTTCATGATCAGAAAATACGCGATCAGCCCACCGGCCACCTTTAATCCGTAGTTAATGTGGATCTGATTCGGATTGGTGAATACATTCATAAGTTTAACGAGTTTGGTTTACCGAATTATTGCATTTTCTTACAGATAATCAAGAGTTTTGGCGGTTTATATTGTTCCAGCTCCAAATATCAATGGTCTATTGACTCATGCTCTCTGACCTTTACCCGTTGTTGCTTCCACTCCTCCACCTCTTTTCTCCGTTGTGCTAATTCCGCTTCTGTGGGCTTGTAGTTGATCAGCGATTTAAGTTCCGGCTGGCCGGCATCTACCCAGGCGGTGAACCAGAAATCGCCCAGCATTTTTATGGACGCCCGCATCTGGCGTTCAACCATGCCGTTTAAGGATTCAAAGTAGGCTTTCGAAAATTCATACGAATACACTTTAACCGTTTGCCTGCCGCGGGTCTCAAACGAATATTTCTTTTCACCAAACTGTTTCGACAAGCGCCTTTCAATGGCCAGTACCGAATCAACTTCAGCATGTGTTTTTACCAGGGCATCCCAAATGGTCAGTTGTGGATTTTCGAGGTAAGTTGCCTTCCCGACAAAAAAATCAAACTGCCCCGAAAACAACTCCGGCAGCCGCGACTCCCAAAAAGCGTGAATGCCTTCCTGCCCGGTAAGTTGGCCGTTGTAATTTTCCGTAGTGTGCAGGGGCACATGAGCATCCCCGATGTAATGCCCCAAGTCGGCCGATACGGTTAAGATTCTGGCCGGATCTTTCATCAGGAACGCATCGCGCAGGCGGTAATACATCACGTTTACATGCCAGGGTAAAATGCCGTAGGCCTTGAGCGAATCCTCACCATACTTCTCGACCGCATCGTTCCAAAACCGGGGCATGGTAAACACCGCGCTATCGCCATAATGATCGATATCGATGTAGTGCCGGGGCGCTTCATCCACTACCGAAAACCGCCTGCGGTCGGCATTTACGGCCGACTCTGTAAGGAAGCCGATGTTGGCCTTATAAAATCCGATCATCTCCGGGGGCAGGGTAAAAACCGCCAGGCGGTTAATCTGCCGATGAGCATGAAAGCCCCAGCTTGAAAACAAGGCCATCAGGACAAACAGAATCAACACCCGGTACATGGGGATTAAGTTACCAAAAAGCTAAAAATTGGCGCCATGCTGGGTTCAGCTATTTAAAAACCAGAACTATAACCCGGTTTCTACTGAAATTCAGGCAATTTGATCGCAGCTTGCCTTTGCATTTAATCCGAATCCGTTTACCTTTGCAGTCCTTTAAAACAGGCTAAAAAAGATGGCAAACCATAAGTCAGCAGAGAAAAGAAACAGGGCCAATGAGGCCAAGCGGGTAAGAAACCGCTACCAACACAAAACCACCCGTACCTTCATTAAGAGGCTCCGGGAAACCAGCGTGAAGTCAGAAGCAGAAGCACTTTTGAAAGAGGTAAATGCCCTGATCGACAAATTGGCAAAGAAGAACATCATCCATTGGAAAAAAGCCGCTAACCAGAAATCAGCACTGGCGAAGCACGTGAATAAGCTGGCGTAAACCGGTTTTGTATATACTATTTAGGGAACCCTGGCCGAAGCGTCAGGGTTCTTTTTTTTGTATCCCGCGCCATCCCTTATTTTAGGGTTGTGAAAAAAGACCCATCCGCATTTCTGAACATCAAAAACTGGGCGGTTGAAGATCGGCCCCGTGAGAAGTTGCTGTTAAAAGGAACAGCCGCCCTTTCCGATGCCGAACTCATCGCCATCCTGCTCGGTACGGGCACGGCTGCTATGAGCGCAGTGGATGTGGCCAAAGCCATGTTGCAACAAGTGGATAATAACCTCGATAACCTGGCCCGGCTCACCGTTAAAGACCTGATGAAAATAAAAGGCATTGGTGAAGCCAAAGCCATTACCATTGTAAGTGCGCTTGAACTGGGCAGACGAAGAAAAGAAATCGCCACGGCAGAAAAACCGAAGATCACCACATCAGGCGATGCGTATGAATTGTTGAAAGGCGACCTGATGGATTTAGGGTACGAAGAGTTTTGGGTGGTGTTGCTCAACCGGGCGCAGCGCCTCATTAAAAAGCATAAGATCAGCCTGGGCGGAGTTCACGGCACGGTAGCCGATCCGAAAATTATTTTCAAAACGGCTTTGGAAGAACTGGCCAGCGGCATCATCGTGGCGCACAACCATCCTTCCGGAAATTTAACCCCCAGCCAGCAAGACATCGACCTTACCCGGAAATTAAAAGAAGCCGGCAAATTTTTAGAAATCCAATTACTCGATCACCTTATTGTAGCCGGCAAGAAGTATTATAGTTTTGCAGATGAAGGTTTGTTGTAAATGAAACGAAATACGATAATTCTGTTGATGGTACTTGCAGTTGTATTGATCACCGTGGTGTATTCCCTTACGGGAGATGACTCGGCCTACGAGGCGAAAATCCTCCAACAACGCGAAACGAAAGACCGCTTCATGCGCACCTCATCCGAATCGCCCTTTGCCGGGAATTTTGACGATTACCTGGGCTTGCAATACTACCCACCCGACATCGCCTACAAGGTGAACGCAAAGCTCATCCCCATCGAAAATAAAAAGGCTGTTGTACTCCCCACCAGCGATGGAAAAACCAAACGCTATATGGAGTATGCCTGGGCGGAGTTTAAACTCCATGGCCAGGTAAACCGCTTGTTGATTTTGGAAATCGTTGACATGGGCCCTTACCGGGGAACGTTGTTCCTCGCTTTTGGCGATGACACCAGCGCAAATGAAACCTATGGAGCCGGACGCTACCTCGATGTAAAAAAACCAAAAGGCCTTTCCTCCATCACCCTCGATTTCAACGAAGCCTATAATCCGTACTGCGCCTATAACGATAACTTTTCGTGCCCATTCCCCCCCCCAGAAAATTTGCTCCAGGTTGCAATCAGGGCCGGTGAAAAGAATTATTATTAACTTCTTTGCTCCTCCTCATTTAATCATTGGGGCTATCCCCCGCTGGCGGGGGTAAGGGGGTGGAAAGAAAAACAGTTTATTAAAATTCCTCTTTCAAAAAATATTTATTTGAAGAAGCCCTGAACCATCAGACTATTCAAAAACTGCATTTCCCACCCTTTTCCTTATTTTTGGCGATTAACTCTTGCATTTCGTATGACCATCTCCTACAACTGGCTGAAAGAATACATCGATATACCGGAATCCCCGGAAGAAATTGGAAACATCTTAACCTCCACCGGACTTGAAGTAGAAAATATTGAACCATGGGCTACCCTAGCGGGCGGACTGAAAGGCCTGGTGATTGGAGAGGTTATCACCTGCGCCAAACATCCCAATGCCGACAAGCTATCGCTTACTACCGTGGATGTGGGTGGCGATAATCCGTTGCCGATTGTATGCGGTGCACCGAATGTGAGGGCCGGTCAGAAAGTGGTGGTGGCTGTGCCCGGTACCACCCTCCATCCCACCAAGGGGGAACCGTTTACGATCAAGTCGACTAAAATCCGGGGTGAGCAATCCGAAGGGATGATTTGTGCCGAAGACGAAATTGGTTTGGGAGAAAACCATGCCGGCATTATCGTGTTGGATACTCACTTGGCCAACGGCACGCCTGCAACGCAATTCTACAACATCCAATCCGATTATATCATCGAAATCGGACTTACACCCAACCGTGCCGATGCGGCTTCGCACATGGGTGTGGCGCGCGACCTGAAAGCTGCCCTGAGCAGGGAAGTGCGTTGGCCTTCGGTGGAGGTTTTTAAAACAGATCAAAACACCTTGCCCATTGCTATAAAAATTGAAAACCATGAAGCCTGTCCCCGGTATTCGGGTGTAACCCTTACGGGGGTTACCATTGCCGAATCGCCCGAATGGTTGAAAGCCCGGCTATCGGCTATCGGAGTAACACCCATCAATAACCTTGTAGACATTACCAATTACGTGTTGCATGAAACCGGTCAGCCCCTGCACGCCTTTGATGCAGATAAAATAAAAGGCAACACAGTTATTGTAAAAACCTTACCGGAAGGGTCGGCCTTCGTAACGCTTGATGGCAAGGAGCGGAAACTGAAAGCCGATGACCTGATGATTTGTAACGCAGAAGAAGGTATGTGTATAGCAGGAGTGTTTGGAGGCATCCAATCGGGCATAACCGAAAAAACAACAAATGTTTTTTTAGAAAGCGCTTATTTCTCACCCGATGACATCCGCAAAACATCCCTGCATCATGGGTTAAAAACCGATGCGTCTTTCCGTTTCGAGCGGGGTACCGATCCGAATATTACCGTTTATGCTTTGAAACGGGCAGCATTGTTAATCAAAGAAATTGCAGGAGGCCAGATCGCTTCAGAGATTGTGGATAGTTACCCAACCCCAATTGAAAACCGGACCATTGAAGTTAAGGACAGAAATGTTAACCGCCTGATCGGGAAGGAAATTCCCCGGGCGGAGGTCACTGCCATTTTAAACCGGCTGGATATTGACCTAATGCATTCGCAGGATGACCGGTACACCGTTTCCGTTCCGCCTTATCGTGTAGATGTGATCCAGGAAGCAGATATTGTCGAAGAAGTGCTGCGCATCTACGGATTCAACAACATCGAACTGAAAGACTTTGTCGGCTCGGATTATATCGCTGAATTCCCCGAAAAAGACATCAGTAAAGTCAAAAACACGCTCGGGCAACTGTTGGTGAGCAATGGTTTTTTCGAAATCTGGACCAACTCCCTCACCAACGAAGCCTACCAGCAGAGGTACAACCTTACTTTTGATGGCGAGCCGGTACACATCCTGAATAAACTAAGCGAAGAACAAGGCATATTAAGGCAGACCATGCTCTTCACCGGCCTGGAAGTTTGTGCGTACAACATCAACCGCAAGCAAAAAGACCTGAAACTTTATGAATTCGGAAAGATTTATTTCAAAGCCAACAACCGGAACCACGAAGAAGAACGACTGGCCTTATACCTGAGCGGAAACCTGGAAGCCGAAAACTGGCAACGGAAAACATCGCCCGTTACATTTTACGACCTTGGCCAGTTTGTTTTTATGCTTGCGCAGAAAACGGCCCTGAATAACCTGAAGCAATCGGTGATCACCGACCCGTTGCTGGATTACGGTGTTCAGCTTACCCTTAAGAATAAAATCGTGGGCAAGATGGGTAAGGTAAAAGCTTCCCTGCAGAAAGATTTTGGCATCAAACAGGAAGTATTCTATGCCGAATTGGATACGCGCTTGCTTTTCAATGAATCAAACCCTAAGTTAGTATCCACAGAGGTACCCCGGTATCCGGAAGTGCGGAGAGATTTGTCGTTGGTGTTGGATCGAGGCGTGAGTTTTGACGAAGTGCAGAAATTAGTACGCAACACCGAGAAGCGACTCATCAAAGAAATCATTACATTTGATGTATACGAGGGCGATAAGATTCCGGAAGGCAAGAAGGCTTATGCATTAGGGTTTACCTTGCTGGATGAAACGAAAACCCTCACGGACGAAGAGATTGACACAACCATGAATAACCTGATGGTTGCTTTTGAACAGAAGTTGGGAGCCGTGATCCGAAAATAAACAGAAAAATTCACCCGGTTAAGCACAGTTGGCCGGTGAATTTAAACTTGAAAATTTTACTTCATGAACCAGGAACTGTTAAAGACCAACCTCAACGGTTTAGAGCGCAAAGTTTTGGTGCTCGTAAACGAACACAAAAAACTAAAAGACGAAATAAAAACCTTAAAAACTGAAAATCAGGAACTTAAAGCCGGTCTCCACAGCCGCGATGAGCAACTGACCCATTTTAAAAATCAAATTAAAATCTCTAAAATTGTGGACAACATTAACCCGGAAGACGGAAGTGTTTCGGAGTTGAAGCAGAAAGTGGAGGATTATATACAGGAAATTGATAAGTGTATCGCGTATTTAAGCCGATAAATTAACTGTAAGCTACCGTAATGGAGGACCTTTCAATACGAATTAAAATTGCCGACCGCGATTACCCCATGAAGGTAAAAGCCAACGATGAAGAAAAAGTAAGAACGGCAAGTCGGTTGATTAATGAAAAACTCAAGGCTTACAAAGACCAGTTCGGCATTGACGATAAGCAGGATTTATTGGCTATGGTGGCATTCGACAGCCTGGTGGAAAAAATGACTACGGAGGAAAACCATCAGGAAGTTGATCAAACTGTTGTCGATAAGGTAACTCAACTCAACTACCTCGTTTCCCAGTCCATTCTCTGATTCAACTCCAGCATTTCAGGTAAACCGTTCCGGGTATTGACAACCTAACCGTTACCGCTATGTCTGATCTGATTATTATAATTTCTGTAAGTGTGGCAGGCGCCCTTCTGCTTGGCCTGGCCCTGGGTACATTTCTATTTAAGCGTAAAAGCAGCAGGCGCCAGAAAGAACTGGACGCCAAAACCAAGCTGATTATCAAAGAAGCTGAAATTGCAGCCGAAAACATCAAGAAGGATAAGCTCCTTGAAGCCAAGGAGAAAATCCTTAAAATGAAATCTGAATTTGAGGAAGAAGCCAACCGAAAGAAAAATCAGATTATTACCAACGAACAAAAAATCAAACAGCGCGAGCAACAGATTAGCCGCGAGTTGGAACAGGTAAAACGCAAGGAAGCCGACCTGGCCGAAACCCAGCAAAACCTGGCTCACCAGTTGGAGCTTGTTAAGAAACGCAAGGAAGAACTCGACCGCTTCAACCAGCAAAAAGTGGAGATCCTCGAAAACATCTCCAAGCTTACCGCAGAAGAAGCACGCGAACAACTCGTGGCCTCACTCAAAGATGAAGCCCAAACCAAGGCCTCTTCCTTCATCAAGGATATTATGGAGCAAGCCAAACTTTCGGCCACCAAAGAAGCCCGAAAGATTGTGGTGGAAACTATTCAGCGCACTGCTACCGAACACGCCATTGAAAATTGCGTGTCGGTGTTTAACATCGAAAGCGATGACATCAAAGGCAAGATCATCGGCCGTGAAGGCCGGAACATCCGCGCCCTCGAAGCCGCCACCGGGGTAGAAATTATTGTTGACGATACCCCCGAGGCCATTATCATCTCCGGTTTTGATCCCGTGCGAAGAGAAATTGCGCGCTTATCCCTGCACCGGCTGGTACAGGATGGACGTATTCACCCGGCACGCATCGAAGAAATTGTTACCAAGACAACTAAAAACATTGAAGACGAAATCGTAGAGATAGGTGAACGCACCGTGATCGACCTTGGCATTCACGGGTTGCATCCTGAATTAGTGAAGATGGTAGGGCGGATGCGCTTCCGTTCCTCGTACGGCCAAAACCTGTTGCAACACTCGCGGGAAGTGGCCAACCTGTGCGCCATCATGGCGGCCGAACTCGGCCTGAATGTAAAACAAGCCAAGCGTGCCGGCTTGCTGCACGACATTGGCAAAGTATGGCCCGAAGAACTGGAAAAACCCCACGCCATTGTAGGTATGGAACTGGCCCAGAAATACAAGGAGCACCCCATTGTGTGCAACGCCATTGGCGCCCACCACGATGAAATTGAGATGACCCATGTTATCTCGCCCATTGTGCAGTCTTGCGATGCCATCTCCGGAGCACGGCCCGGTGCCAGACGTGAAGTAATGGAACAGTACATTAAGCGCTTGCGTGAACTGGAAGAACTGGCCATCAGCTTTGACGGTGTGGAGAAATGCTATGCCATCCAGGCCGGACGTGAGCTGCGCGTAATCCTGGATGCGGAAAAAGTTACGGACGAACGCGCCAGCCAACTAAGCTTCGACATCTCGCAAAAAATTGAACGCGACATGCAATACCCCGGACAAATCAAGGTAACGGTAATCCGCGAGATGCGCTCGGTGGCTTACGCCAAATAAAAGTTCGGTAATGGACTAAGGAACAAGCCTGTGCGGCTAAACCGAGAAGCTCTCTCCGCAACCGCAGGTGCGTGAGGCATTGGGATTGATAAACTGGAATCCTTTACCGTTCAGGCCGTCTGAAAAATCAAGGGTGGTGCCCAGCAGGTAAAGCAGGCTTTTCTTGTCCACTAATATTTTTACACCCTTATCTTCAAACACCTGGTCGGCCGGGTTGATGGCTTCATCAAAGGCCAGGTCGTACATCAGGCCGGAACAACCGCCCCCTTTTACCGAAACACGGATATTCGGATCGGTGGTTTTTCCTTCCTGCTTGCGCAGTTCTACGATTTTATCTTTTGCTTTATCGGTAACGCTGATCATATTTCTTTCGGGTTTTAGGACATTGGATTCAACACAACACTAAAAACGGTAATCGTGTTCATGTCTCTTCCGTAATAAAGTTTCTGCAGGGCATCCATCACGTTGCCGGCCCGGAAGTAGGAAGTGTGCAACTCCTTATCGCCTTTGGCTACCCACTGAATGGTATAACTGTTTTCCTTTTCTTTATAACTCTGCACATACCCCAACATCTTTTTTAAGGCATCCAACTTATCGGTTCCGGTTAATGAATGAAACAAAAAGGATTGGTTGTGCTTCGGGTTTAGGGTAATCAGGTCAAGGCGCACCTTACCGTCTGTGGAACTGTATTCAAATACCAGGTCCGATGACCGCAACCCCAGGTAGTCTTCGATTTCCCGCTGCATGCGGGCAGCCTCAACGTGCATTTCGCTTTTTACTTCTGTCATGGAATCTTATTGGCTTAAAACTTTTAAAAAGGCTTAAAAGTTTACCATTTTGAAGCAAAGTTAACAATTATGCAAAAACTGGAGCATATCGGGATTGCGGTAAAAAACCTGGCTGATGCCAACGCCTTATTTGCCCGGCTATTGGGCCGCGAGCATTATAAAACGGAGGAAGTTGAGTCGGAAGGAGTGAAAACTTCCTTTTTCGATTTGAATGGCGTGAAGATTGAATTACTGGAAGCCACTCATGAAGACTCCCCGATCGCCCGGTTTATTGAAAAAAGAGGAGCAGGCATTCACCACCTGGCCTTTGAAGTGGCCGACATCCAGGCTTCCATCCAACACTACCAGCAACAAGGTTTTGAACTCATTAACCCGCAACCCAAACGGGGTGCCGATAATAAGCTGATCTGTTTTCTCCATCCGAAAACCACCAATGGAGTACTGGTGGAATTGTGCCAGGAGATTTCAGCGCAACCGTAAACCGGATTAATCCTTACTTTTGCCCATCCGAATCCTGTAAACGCATGAGTGAAAAACGATCTGAGATAAGCGACCTGGGCGAGTTTGGATTGATTGACCGCATCCACAAAAACATTACCCTGAATAACCCTTCATCGGTTACCGGCATTGGCGATGATGCTGCAGTTATTGATGCCGGCAACGATTATGTACTGATTTCTACCGATATGCTGTTGGAAGGCATTCACTTCGACCTGGCCTTTACCCCGCTGCAACACCTGGGGCATAAAGCCGTGT
>CAZOYJ010000005.1:0-16080 GCA_964583905.1 uncultured Roseivirgaceae bacterium | reverse complement strand
GCGAACTGCGCAGCGAGATCGCAGAGCTACAGGCCGACATCGCGGCCATGAATGGAAAAGCGGAACAGGTGGTGGTAAGCATCGGACTGAGTAACCGGTTTTCGGTGGAGGCGGTTGATGCATTGTATGAAGGAATCCGCGCGGCTTGTGTACAATACAAAGTGGATCTGGTAGGAGGCGATACCAATGCCTCGCATGCCGGGCTGATCCTTTCGGTTACGGTTATCGGGCGCGTAGCGAAAGCAGATGTGGTTTACCGGAAGGGTGCAAACCCCAACGATATTATTTGTGTTACGGGCGATCTGGGTGCAGCCTATGCCGGCTTGCAGGTTTTGACCCGCGAAAAGGAGGTGTACCTCGCCAACCCGGACATGCAGCCCCAATTGGAAAAATATGAATACATGGTGGGCCGCCAGTTACGCCCTATGGCCCGCACCGACATTGTTTTTGAATTGATAGAAGCAGGGATAAAACCAACTGCCATGATCGATGTTTCAGACGGCCTCGCTTCCGAACTTTTTCACATCGGCAAACAGTCTGGCGTTGGTACACGCATTTTTGAAGATAAAATTCCGATCGATCAAAACACGTACGAAACCACCGCGCTTGAATTGAAGATTGATCCGGTAACCTGTGCGCTTAACGGTGGTGAAGATTACGAGCTGTTGTTCACCATCCGTCCGGATGATTTCGAAAAACTAAAAAACCACCCGGATATTCATATGATTGGCTACGTGCATGAAAAACCCGGTGAACACCTGCTGGTAACCAAGCAAGGAAACGTGGTGCCGTTACAAGCCCAGGGGTGGAATCACTTCTAGTGTTAAGTTTTGGGACTAGTTGACAGTAGACAAAAAGCAATTGACAAGCCGTTGTCAACTATTTCATTGTCAATTGTCAACTCTACAAGCGGCATGATAAGCCTAGCATAACACTAGCCCCTAGGCTCATCGTAAAGCGGAATGCTAATGGTAACATCCGTACCTGATTTTTCGATGCTGTTTACCTGAAGCATACCCTTATTCATTTCGATAAACTTCCGGCAAAGGATTAACCCGAGGCCGGTTCCTTTTTCATTTGAGGTGCTCATCTTAATGGCAGGCTCTTCTTCGGCTAACAGTTCGTTGATGTAAGCCTGGCTCATGCCGATACCTTCATCGCTGATTTTAACTACGCCAAACTGGTGATTCCTTTTAGCTTCGATGTACACATTCTTGCGGGCATCGGTAAACTTCAGGGCGTTGGAGACCAGGTTGCGCAACGCTACATACACCATATTTTCATCGGCAAATACTTCAATTTTTTCTTCGGTCTGCAGGTGCAGTTTAATGTGCTTTTTATCGGCCGTAAACTGATACAAATTGAAAATTTTATGGAGCACATCATTCAATAGGAAGTGCGATGGGGTATAGGTTATGGTTCCGGTTTGCGACAGTGACCAGAACAAGGTGTTGTCGATCAAATCGAGCGAGTTCACAACCGAGTTACGGATGTGGCTGGCGTGTGCTTTAATATCTTCCTTACCCATCGAATCAATGTTGTTGACGATCAGAGAAAGAAAACCTTTTAGCGTGGTGAGCGGTCCGCGCAGGTCGTGCGACAGAATGGAGAAGATCAGGTCTTTTTTCTTGTTGAGTTTTTCCAACTCGGAACGGGAATTTTCAATTTCACGGGTACGTTCGCTGAGCAATGCTTCCAACCGCATTTTGTCGCGAAGGGCTTTTACGGTGAAAACCCGGATGAGAATAAATGTAAGGAGTATGACCGCCAACAAAGCCAGCGCCATAAACCACCAGGTTTGCCAGAACGGATACTGAATCCACACCGAAACCGAGCTGATGTGCTCAACACCATCTTGATTTTTTACCCGCACGTTAAACGTATATTGACCGGGCTTGAGTTTGGTGTAGGTGGCCTGGTTGTTCAGCGCAGGCTGCCAGCGTACATCGTGGTTCTCCAGTAAGTAAGCCGTTTCGAACCGGGCCGGTTGCTGATAATTGGGAACCAGGAACGTGAACGTTAAATTATTCCGGTAGGCCGGTAGCTGAATCGAGGGCTGGTCGCGCAGATCGAAATAAAAATTGTTTTCCCCGGCTTCATGCCCCGACAGGCTTACAATAGCAGGTTGAGGTATTGCCGCTGTGATCTTGATTTTCAATGGATCAAACAGGTTGATGCCGTTGATGCCTCCAAACACAAATATTCCCGAAGTGGTTTTGCAATAAGCCAACCGGTTAAACTCACGGTCTTGCAAGCCTTCGCTGATAGTGAATTCGGTTATTTGCCGCTGGGCAGGCTCAAATTTTAAAATGCCCTGGTTTGTACTGATCCACACGGCACCATCGTCACTGCGAAGGGTACTGTAGATCGTATTGTTGATCCGGTCATCGAGGGTTCCAAGCCGAACAATGCTGGAACGACCAAGCCCGTTGGAAATATCCATTTGCCACAAGCCCGAATCAAACGTGCCAACCCATAGTTTGCCATCAATTTCGGCTAAAGTAAGTACCATGAAATACGAACCGGCCGGCCGGCCTTCATCTTTTTCAAATTGGTAATAGGCAAAGGTCTGATCCTCCCGGAGGCGTGCCACCCCGCCCTGTACGCCCAGCCAAACCCGATCGTTGCTGTCGATGAAGATGCAGGTAAGGTTGCCGACTTCGGTTTCCGGCTGATCTGAAAAGTTACCAAAGCGTACCGTGGATTGGTCGTTCAGATCGTGAATGTACAACGCGGACTGGGAAAGCATGTA
The DNA here is from genome assembly GCA_964583905.1 of uncultured Roseivirgaceae bacterium. Taxonomy (GTDB): domain Bacteria; phylum Bacteroidota; class Bacteroidia; order Cytophagales; family Cyclobacteriaceae; genus UBA2336. The sequence goes on along the minus strand of CAZOYJ010000005.1, from coordinate 13,328 downwards.
GAGCTTGTGCTGATGCCGGATGATCTGCCGCACCATTTTATTGTCCAGTTGTGCCAGGGGTTTGTACGGGCTGAAAACATTGGTGCGCTTGTCCATTTGCAATACGCCCACATTGGTTCCGATCAACAAGGTGTTGCGGTCGAAGTCGGTGAAGTACATGGGCACGATTACACCCGTCCGTCCGGGTAACGTTATTTTAAGGTGTTCGAGGGTTTGGGTTGGCAGGGTAAGGCGGTTGATGTATCCGCCATCGGTGCCGATCAACAACCGGCCCCGGTCATCTTCAAAAATGCCGCGCACCATTTTGTCGGTAAGTGAATTTTTGTCGAATGGATTGTGGGTAATGTGGGTAAATTGAACTTTGTTCGGGTCGTATTTATTCAACCCACCGGTAGCGCCAATCCAGATCATTCCGGTTTTATCCTGCAGGATGGACGTGCAGTTATCACCACTGAGCGATTCGGGCGAAAACGGATTTTTGGTTAACGTAATGTACCGGTCTTCTCCCGGATGGTAAAGCACCAGTCCGCCCGATTTGGTTAGAATCCAAACCAACCCATCGCGATCGATAAATACTTTGTTGATGCGATTGAAAAATGGGCTCACTCCGGGCGCGAAATACTTGACAAATTTCTTTTGCTGCAGGTCATACACCATCAGCCCTTCCTTTTCCGTACCGATGTACAGGTTACGTTTTCCATCAAAGGTAATTGTGGTAATATGACCGAGGTAAGAAAAGTTCTTATCGGGCCATGCCAATACAATCGAATCGGTTACCTGGTTATGCTCAAGCATAAAAACTTTCTGAGCGCCTCCGATCAGCAACTGGTTGCCCAGGGTGTGTAAAGCCGTTGTACTGGTCCGGTCAAATTTTTTAAGTTGAAGCTTCTTTAAGGTATCGTTTTCCAGGTAGAAGATTCCGCTGCCAAAAGAAGATGCCCAAACCCGGCCATCGGTGGTTTGGGTGAACGCGTTAAGGATGGGCGTGCCATCGCGTGCAGCAAGTTTACGCAAGGAATTGGTGCTGTAGTTAAACTCCACGACTCCGTGGTTCCGGGTAGCAATGAGCAACCGCTTTTTAACGGTGTCGTAGAACAATGAATTGATTTCCTTTCCGGCCAGAATACTGGAATCCGGCAGCAGGGTGTACCGGGTAAAGGATCCATCGTACCGGAAAAGTCCATTGCCCGCTATCCAAAGCAGCCCCTCGGGGTCTTGTACCACATCGGTAATTTCAGAGGATTGTACAGATCCCGGCAAGCTCAGTTGTTCGAACCGTACCGTTTTGGGCAACTCCTGTGCAGTAGCCGCTTGCACCAGTATCCACAAGGCAAAAACTATCCTGTTGTGCATTTAATCTTCCGGGTAAGGGATGTACACAAAGTTTGTAAACTCCTTATCCACTACGAACAGACAGCAGAATTCATCGGGGTTTTTATACGTAAGTTTAAAGGCCTCTATTTTATCGGTATCAATGAGCCCGCGTTCAACGAATTCATCCAGTAAGGAAGCGTAGTAATTCCACTCCAGGTTCGAGACTTGTCGCTCAATGATGATCTGGCCTATTGGCTGATCTTCTTTACAGATCGGAAAAATAGGATAATCGGAAATTCCTCTTTTTCGTACCTGGTAGGAAGCTTCTTTGATAGGGTCGGCCACTTTCACAAAATCGCGTGAAATCGTGCCCAGGTATTTTCCATTTAATTCAGGATCGTTGTGCATAGGATCGAAAACAAGCCGCTAAAATAATATGTTTCGGTTGGGTATGTCAGCCAACATCATAATTCCCTAATTTCAGGGGCTCAATAAAAGCGCAAGTATATCACCTTAACATGAAGATCACATGAAACATTTTTCCCTGATGCTGATTTTACTTTTACTTACGGTTGCTGCTCACGCACAACCCTCCTCGGCAGCCGACATTCAGAAATCCTATACCGACCGCGCGGCCCTGGCCGAAAAGTCAATCCTGAAAAACTACCCGGTACGCAACATCGGCCCTACGGTGCAAGGCGGCCGCATTGTTGACATTGAAGTTAACCTCAGCAATACAAAAGAATATTACGTGGGCTATGCTTCCGGAGGGATTTTCAAAACCACCAACAACGGCATCACCTTCGAGCCCATTTTCGATCAGGTAGAAGCCCTGGGTATTGGTGATTTTGCACTCTCGCAATCCAACCCGAAAATTTTGTATGTCGGCACGGGTGAAAAAAATTCAAGCCGATCAAGCTATGCCGGCAGCGGCCTCTATAAAACTACCGATGGGGGTAAAACCTGGGCCAACATCGGGCTCTCCGGAACCCACCACATTGGCCGCGTAATTATCCATCCGGAAGACAACAACAGCGTTTGGGTGGCCGCTATCGGAGCGCTGTATTCCAGCAACCCGGAACGCGGAGTTTTTAAAACCACCGATGGAGGCAAAACCTGGAAGAAGACTTTATTTGTAAACGATAGCACCGGCATTATCGACCTGGTGATCAATCCGCAAAACCCACAACAACTACTTGCTACTTCGTGGGATCGTTCGCGTAAGGCCTGGGATTTTAAAGAAGGTGGCGAAGGCTCCTCCATTTACCGCTCCGATGATGGCGGTGAGACCTGGTATAAATCCGTTTCCGGATTCCCGCAAGGCAAGCAGGTGGGGCGCATTGGCCTGGATATCTGCTGGTCAAAGCCAAACGTTGTGTATGCCGTACTCGACAACCAGGGCGAAGTACAACAAACCGATAAACCAAAAGATGACGGCAGTCTGAAACCGGAAAGTTTCCGGAACATGACAAAAGAAAATTTTCAGAAACTGGACGACAAAAAGCTGGATGAATTTCTGCGCGCCAACCGTTTCCCGATAAAATACAACGCACGAACAGTTAAGAAGGAAGTGAGTGAAGGTAAGTACCTTCCGGCTGCTATTTATGAATACCTGGGAGGTGATGCAAATGCCAGTTTATTCAACACCAAAATTATCGGTGCGGAAGTATACAGATCGGATGACAGCGGAAGCACATGGAAGAAAATGAACAGCTACGACCTGGATGGCGTATTCTATACCTATGGCTACTACTTTGCAGAGATGCGGGTAGACCCTTCCAATTCCGATAAGGTGTACATCTACGGTGTGCCGTTGTTGAAATCGAATGATGGTGGCGTAACATGGAACCACCTGGATACCTTGCGTGGTGAATTGAATGTGCACGTTGATCATCACGCTTTGTGGATTAATCCGAAAGACGGGCAACACATTTTACTGGGCAACGATGGCGGCTTGTATGCCAGCTACGATGAAGGCGCCTACTGGCAGCACATCAACAACATGCCGGTTGGGCAGTTCTATACTGTAAACGTGGATATGGAAACGCCTTATAATGTGTATGGCGGACTTCAGGACAACGGGGTGCTGAAAGGCTCTTCGCGTTCTGTACCCAACGTAAGCAAACATTGGGAAGTGATAGGCGGAGGAGACGGCATGTATGTGGCGGCCGATCCGCGCAACAGTAAGCTGGTGTACTGGGGTTTCCAGTTTGGAAATTATTTCCGGGTGGAGCCGGGAAAACCACCGGCACGCATAACGCCCCGCAACGACATTGGTGAGCCGGCTTACCGCTGGAACTGGCGCACACCGGTTATCCTGAGCAAGCACAACCCCGACATTGTGTACATGGCAGCACAAAAAGTTTTCCGCAGCCTCAACAAAGGCGACAATTGGGAAACCATCAGCGATGACCTTACCCAAAACCGGAAACAAGGTGATGTGCCTTTTTCTACGGTAAGTTCATTGGCTGAGTCACCCCTGAAGTTCGGCTTGTTGTATGCCGGTACCGATGATGGAAATGTGTGGGTATCAAAAAATGGTGGCGGCAGCTGGGAGAACATCACCGCGGGTTTGCCGGCCGGTAAGTGGGTGAGCAGTGTATCGCCATCTCCACACGATGAAGCAACTGTTTTTGTTTCACTGAACGGCTACCGCGAGGATGATTTCAAAACGTATTTGTTTGGCAGCACCGATTATGGCAAGAGCTGGAAAAGTGTAACGGGCAACCTTCCGGAAATGGTGGCGAATGTGCTCATCCAGGATCCGGTCAATGCGGATATGTTGTATTGCGGTTTGGATAATGGAACGTATGTGAGCTTGGATAGAGGAGCCAACTGGCACCTGTTCAATGGGATGCTCAATGTAGCTTCGTATGATATGCTTGTTCATCCCCGCGACAATGAGTTGGTGGTGGGCACTCATGGACGAAGTGTATTTGTAGCCGATGTTAAACCCTTGCAAGCACTTAAGAATACCGCGAAAGCTATTATGGCTTTTACACCTGAAAGTATCCGTCATAATGAGCGGTGGGGGCAACAGCAATACCAATGGGCTACTGCTTTTGAACCGAAGGTCAGTATTCTTTATTATGTAGGTAAACCAGTTAATCAGGTTAACGTTGAGGTATACGATGAAAAGAAAAATCTTGTGCGGCAATTGTCCACCACGGGAACAGCTGGGTTCAACACCTTCACCTGGGACGTTAAGGTAACCGAGTCGGCACCTGTTACACCAAAAGGAAAATCAAAAAACCCGGCACCGGCACCGTCAACACTCAACTATGCAGGTAAAGGAAAGTACACAGTAAGATTTAAGAATGGAACGGAGTCGAGTGAGGTGGTGGTTGAGATACGGTAATAGGGTGGTGAACTTCTAGATTCCCAACTCTTCCTTATTTTCTTTGAGTACCTGGATGATAAAGGCAATGTGTTCGGATAATTCTATGCCCAGCATATCAACACCGGCATAGACCTCATCGCGTTCCACTTTGGCGGCAAAACTTTTGTCTTTGAGTTTTTTGATGACCGATTTAGGTTCCAGGCTCGAAATGCCATCGGGCCGCACCTGGCAACAGGCAATGATAAACCCGGTTAACTCATCGCAGGCCAGCAGGGTTTTATCCAGCAGGTTGGTATACGGAACGTTCCACTTGGTATAATGGGCTGAGATGGCGTGTGCTATTTTTTCCTCACCCAGTTCGCGCAATTTTTCAACAATAACACCCGGGTGTTTTTCGGGGTACGCTTCATAGTCGGCATCGTGCAGCAACCCGGCAATGCCCCACTCCACTTCGTTTTCGCCATACTTACGGGCATAGGCTTGCACCACCAGTTCAACGCTGCGCATGTGGCGTAGCAGGCTCGGATTTTTAGTCAGGTCGGTAAGAATTTGCCAGGCAACTTCTCGGGTCATGCGTTGGGTTTGAGTAGCTCTTTGATTTTATCGGTGAAAAAATAATTGATGATCGCTACCAAAACAAGTCCACCCAGAATCATTAATACAATAAACAACCGGCTGTTTTTCAGTTGGAGTGTTTTCAGTTCAGCGATTTTTTTCAATGCGTCATATTCGCGCTCCTTATCGCTTAACTCCAGGACCATTTCCATCTGGGCTATTCTCCGGGTGCTTTCCTCACCGTAAACCCGCTCGCGTGCCGAATCGTACTTCAACAACAAGCTATAGGCTTCGTTCAGGTTGCCCAACCGGTACAGGTTGTACGAACTGTTTTTCAGAATTTCGGGCATCTCTGTATTTACTTGCAGTTCCCGGGCCAGGGTATAGGCTTCGTTTAAATATTTAAGAGCAGGTTGCGGTTGGTTGGCCTTGGTGTAGGCAATGCCAATGTTGGCCAGGGCGTTGAGCATGCCCAGCTTGTTATTGGATTTTTTATCCAACTCCAGGGCGCGCAGGTGAAACTCAATAGCACGCTGAAAATTATTTTGTTTGAAGTACACATTGCCGATGTTGTTGAGCGGATCGGCAAACGGCATCCCGATCTTTTCGCTGAGTTGAAACGACTGGTTGAAATATTCCAGCGCCTTATCATAAATCTGTAAACTGGAATTAATGTTGCCGAGGTTGTTGAGGGTACCGACCAGCTTTTGCTGATCGTTCAGCTCGGTTAATAGCTTCTGTGATTCTTCCAGGTATTTTATCGCCTGCCCGAACTCGCTTTTTACGGCATAAATGTTTGCGATATTGTTTTTAGTGGAGGCAATGCCTTCCTTGTTTTCCAGCGCCTCATAAATTTTTAAGGCATTAATGTAAAACTCAAGCGCTTTGTCGAATGCCCCCTGATTTTTATAGGCAATACCGATGTTGTTGTAGGCAGCCGCTATGCCGCGCCTGTCGTTGATCTCCGTTCCCAGGTTCAGCGCCTCGCGCGAGTAGCCCACAGCCTTTACGGGGTCAAACTGAATGTGCGCCCGGAACAATTCATTCAAGGTTTTAACCTTGTTTTCATTTCGGGCCGTATCCAGCACAGCCATCAGGCTATCGATATGCTGGGCGTTTACAACGCAGGCCGCCAACAAAAAGAAGAGGGTGATTCGTAAGGTCATAGGTATCATAAAAAGATTAGGTCACGAAAGTTAATGCAAATTGCGGTAAATCCATGATGGCCCAAATGTGCCTTTTCCGTTTATGTAAGGACATTTTTAAAAACGAAACCGGAAGCTTTACTTTGACTAAACGTGTAACCTATGAATCGATTAATCTTGTTTCTGCTTGGCACGATGTGCATACCGGCCCCCGGCCATGCACAATCGGAAATTGAACTCCGCATTAGAGAAGAAGAACGGGTAAAGGAAGTGGTGGTTCGCTTATTTGATGCTATGCACAAAGGCGACAGTGTAATGGCCCGAACAGCCTTTCATGAATCGGTAACGATGGCCACCGCTTTCCGCAACCGCGATAACGTGCCGGTGTTGCGAAAAGAATCGTCCATCGATGATTTTATGAAAATGATCGGCACCCCGCGCCCCGAACCGGTAACGGAAGAAATCTGGAATGTGGAGATAAAAATAGAGGGCGACTTTGCACAATTGTGGTGCGACTACGCCTTATACGTAGGCAAGCGCTTTAACCACTGCGGAATTGATGCCTTCCACCTGCACAAGGGAGCAGATGGCTGGAAAATCTTTCACCTGGCCGATACCCGTAAAACGGTGAACTGTAACGTGCCGGCAGAAATTTCAGATAAGTATAAATAACCACAGGCCCCTTTTGTGAAGCTTCGTGCTTGAATGGCTAATTAAAAAATCAAGAACAAATGAAATCCGCAATCATCGCACTGCTCCTTTTGGTAACACTAACTTCTGCGAAAGCACAAGAACAGGTTACCACTTATGTACTGATTCGTCATGCCGAAAAAGACCTGACCCAAAGCACCAACGACCCCGACCTTTCCCCTGAAGGAAAGAAGCGGGCACAACGGTTGGCCGCACTGTTTAAGGAAGGCGAGGTAACCGCTATCTACAGCACACCTTACAAGCGCACCCGCCAAACGGTTGAAGTGTTGGCCGCGAATAAGGGGCTAACCATAACAGATTACTCGGCCAACAAGGAAGAAGAAATTGATGCGATGCTGAAAGCCCATGCCGGGGGCACCATTGTAGTGGTGGGGCACTCCAACACAACGCCCTGGTTCGCCAACAAATTACTCGGTGTAGAAAAATACAGGCCCATGGAAGACGGTGATTACGATAACGTGTGGGTGGTTACCGTTTTTGAGAAGGGGAAATCGGCCAAGTTGGTTTGGATGAATTATTAACCGGCTTTAGGTTTTCGCAGATCGCAGAGACCAATGTTGTCAGTAATGCCGCTGGATAGAAAATCCTGACGAAAAAGAGCGTAAAAATTCGTAAATTGTAGTGTGAAAAAAGCAGGAGCAAAAGGACTAGATTTCATAATAGATAAGCTGACAAATTCGATTGAGAACACCATTTCAGGTGACAGTTTTGCGACCAGTATAAGACTATTAACACATGCTGACTTAAAGACCGTAACTAAAAAAAGCGGGTGGGTATTTAACTGGAGGTTAGAGTTAAATCAACCTGAAAGAGAAGTATATAAGCTTACAATTGTCGACAACCCAAACATAATTCAGGGACTAATAAGCCTTTAGATAAAATCTGACCATATTTATATGCACTTGGTTGAGAGTGCACCCTTCAACAAAGGGAAAACCAAGCTTTATACTGGTGTGCCCGGTAATTTAGTTGCATTTGCTTGTAGACTTTCCTTTCAGAGGGGATTTGAAGGAAATATTTCATTTGTTTCAAAGACTCAATTAATCAATCATTATACTGAAACATTAGGCGTGTTTCATGCTGGCGGACGACTGATGATTATTGAAACTAATGCAGCATTAAGACTCATTGACAAATATTTTAAAAACAGAGAGTTATGAAAGCAAAAAAGGAATTAGACGTTGACTTCATTGGTGGAGCAAGACCTTTGACAAAAGAAGAAGAGAAAAGGATTAGTGACGCGATTAATAAACTCAAAGCAAAGAGAGGTACGACTCGTAAGTCGACAAAAAAGACTGGAGCAAAGAAAAAAGAAACGGCATAGGCAATAGTGCCAACACCGTGATTTAAGTAATCGCGGGGTGCGGTGTTGGTTATTTAAATTGGTTTCTTAATTTAGTCCACCCACGGTGGACAATTGCGGTGCAGGGTGGGTTTAATACCTGCCTGTCGACAAGGGCAGGTTTCGCTTCGCTTCATTTTTAAACCCTCCCTTCTCCCGCAACCACTTAAACATAAAACGGTATGCGCTGTTGGATTATCTTTTTGCTAGCCTTTTTTTTCAACACCGGCTTCAGCCAGGAAGATGAACTGCGCAAAAGCATCTACTTTGGCGGGGGCAGTTATTACATCGATGAACTTCAGTCTGAAGAGTTGTTTCATTGGCTGGATTCCATTCCGAACCTGCTCGAGAAATACGAAATTCACCTCATCAGCCATACCGACCCCATTGGGGGCAAGCACTACAACGAGTGGCTTTCAAAAATGCGCAGCCAGGCGGTGCAGGAGCTTTTGATTCAGCGCAACATCCCCGAGCATAAAATCTCCATAAAAGACTGGGGTCTTGAAAATCCCGTTTTCCGCAACGATTCCCACAGGGGCATGAGCCTCAACCGCAGGGTGGATGTGATTCTTTATCCCCTGATCTTTTAGCCTGTCCGGATTCAGACACCTTTTTTCAGAAGCGGACGTAAACCTGCAACTAAGGCTTGATTTATTACGTCTAAGGGGTCATATGCCCCTTGGCACCATAATTGGCTAAACGCACACAACTATGTTAAAACTACGCGATATCGATAAGTTCGTTGATTCCCGCTTTCAGCGCACGTTCATTTTAAAGGGTGTTAACCTGGATGTTGAACAGGGTGAGTTTCTCACCATTATGGGGCCCAGCGGGGCGGGAAAGTCCACCCTGATGAACATTATCGGCATGCTGGATGAACCCTCGGCAGGGGAGTACTTCTTTTACGATCAACCGGTACACAAGCTGCGCGAGAAACAGAAGTCGGAGATGCACAAAAACCACATTGGGTTTATTTTTCAGGCGTATCATCTTATTGATGAACTAACGGTTTACGAGAACATTGAAACCCCGCTCTTGTATAAGGGGGTTAGCGGAGGCCAGCGCAAAAGCATGGTAGCCGAAATGCTCGACCGGTTTAACATGGTAGCCAAGAAAGATTTATTTCCCGAGCAGTTATCGGGCGGGCAGCAGCAACTGGTGGGCATCGCCCGCGCCATTGTGGGCCAGCCGAAAATGTTGTTAGCCGATGAACCCACCGGTAACCTCCATTCCGACCAGGGCAAGCAGATCATGGACATATTCGAAAAACTGAATGATGAGGGCATGACCATCATCCAGGTCACGCATTCGGAAGAAAATGCACAACGCGGCAAACGCATTGTGCGCGTGGCGGATGGTGCGATAGTATCCGATGAAAAAGTAGCGAGGTAAAAATAATAAACGAAGATGATGATGAAAGTTTCAGTACTCACAGGGATTGTGTTGATGCTAGCGGTTTCAGGGCACGCCCAGATGCGGCTTACCTACGAAGAAGCGGTTGCCATTGCGTTGAAAAAGAATGTGGATTACCAGGTTCAGCAAAACGAAGTTGAACGGGCGTCCTACCAGCGCACCCAAAGTTTGGTGGATATGGGGCCAACCCTGCGCTTACAATCGCAGGTGTACGACAGGCGCGGCCGGCAGCAAATTCAAAACCCGGAAACCAACCAGGTGGAGTTTCGCGATGTCATCTCCGATAACGTTGATGCCAGCCTGAATGCCAGCCTGCCCCTCTTCAATGGCCTGAACAGAATACAAACCTACCGGGCCAATCAAAGCAGCCTGCAAGCCCAGGAATATGGGCTGGAACGCACTCGGCAAATTACCATTTTCAATGTATCGCAACAGTACCTCCAGGTGTTGTTGAGTGATGAGCTTTACAGAATCGCTCAAGATAATTTCCGTAACCAGGAAGAAAGTCTCAAACGTATCGAAGGAATGGTTGAAGTTGGTGCCCTGGCCATTGTTGACAAGTATAATCAAGAGGCCGAAGTAAGGCGACTGGAATCGATGGTGATCCGCGCAAGAAATACGTATGAAAACGACAAGCTTGTGTTGGCGCAAACCCTGCAACTGGAACCCGGCACCAGCTTTGTTTTGGTTAACCCCGGCTTTCCGCTGGAAGAAACCCTGCAACTGACAATTGACCTGGATGAATTGTACCAGACAGCGCTAACCCAGCGACCGGATTATAACCAGCAGCATGCCTTGGTGATCCGCAATACCCGCATGTTAAGCGCAATTCGTGGAAGTTATACACCTACCATCTCGGCCTTTTACAATTATGGATCGTGGTACAACTCGCGCATTCCATTTTCATTCCGTGAGCAGTTCAGCAACATCAACCAATTTCATTTTTACGGGTTCTCGATAAACGTACCGATTCTCACCGGCTTCAATACGCGCATGCGCGTGCAGTCGGCAAAAATTGACCGCGAGAACAGCCTGCTCCAGGAAAGCAACCTGAAAACGGTTATCTATCGCGATGTGAAAACCGCCTGGCAAAACTTTGAAGATGCCAAGGCAAGCTACCGGTCGGCCATGGCGCAACATGAAGCCGCCTCAGCGGCCTATGCGCTGGAAAAGGAACGGTACGAGTTGGGCTTGTCGGCCTTCTTCGAGTTCTCCAACGCCAGCAACGCCCTTATCCAGGCCCAGGCCGCCAAAGCCCAGGCCGAGTACACCCTGATGTTCCAGGAAACGGTATTGAATTACCAGGTAGGGCAGTTGAAGTAAGCCCTGAAATAAAATAGGGTCAAAATCATATTATTTTTTACCTTTGCAGCCCCGCTGAGTAGTGGGGCTTTTATGCTTTAGTAAGACGTAAAGGCAGTTTTACACCTAAAAATTGCAGTTGCTGGCCCGGCAGCTGCATGTAGCTACGGGCGCATTTTATTTTATGACAAAAGAAAAAGGAAAACCGGCCGCTGAAGAAGAACAGGATGAAATCAAAGCGGTAAAGAAAAAGTCGGTCGAAGAGAAAGTCACAGCCGACCTGGACGAAGTAGATCCCCTGGCCGAGGTGAAAGCCCTCGACAAGGAGGAAATCGAATCGGAAGCTATTCCGGCTGTTGAATTAAAAAAGGCCGTAAAAGCCAAGGCCGTTCCCGGTGAGTTCGACTGGGATGCCTTCCAAACCAAAGGCTTTGGCGAAGGCTATTCCGCCTCCGATCGCGAACAAATGGAAAAACTGTATGCCGGCACGGTAACCACCGTTGACACCGGTGAGGTAGTGAACGGCATCGTGGTGGGCATTAACGACCGCGATGTGATCCTGAACATCGGATTTAAATCCGATGGCCTGGTACCCCTGGCAGAATTCAAAGACATGACCGACTTGAAAATAGGGGATTCGGTTGAGATATTTATAGAAGAGCGCGAAGACAAACTGGGCCAACTGGTATTGAGCCGCAGAAAGGCCAAGCTGGTAAAAGGCTGGGAGCGCATTCAAAAAGCGTTGGATGAAGACCTTATTATTGAAGGCTTCGTGAAACGCAGAACCAAAGGCGGGCTTATTGTGGATGTTCATGGCATTGAAGCATTCTTACCCGGCTCTCAAATTGATGTGAAGCCTATCCGCGATTTCGACATCTACGTGAACAAGGCCATGGAAGTGAAAGTGGTGAAGATCAACTACACCAACGACAACGTAGTGGTATCGCACAAGGTGCTCATCGAGAAAGATCTGGAAGAACAGAAGGTGGCCATCCTCAGCAACCTGGAGAAAGGCCAGGTGTTGGAAGGAACCATCAAGAACATGACCAACTTCGGGGTGTTTATCGACTTGGGTGGTGTTGACGGATTACTCCACATTACCGACATTTCATGGGGCCGGATCAACCACCCGGAAGAAGTGCTTAAGCTTGACGATATAGTGAAAGTAGTGGTACTGGAGTTCGATGAAGAGAAGAAGCGCATCAGCCTCGGCATGAAGCAGCTTACGCCACATCCGTGGGATTCACTTCCTGCAGAGATTACGGTGGGCTCGAAAGTTAAAGGCAGGATTGTTAACGTTGCCGATTACGGAGCGTTCCTTGAACTGCAACCGGGTGTAGAAGGCCTGATCCACGTAAGTGAAATGAGCTGGTCGCAGCACCTGCGCAACCCTCAGGACTTTATGAAGGTTAGCGATGAGATCGAAGCCATCGTATTAACGATCGATCGCGATGAAAGAAAGATGTCGCTCGGCATCAAGCAACTTACGGAAGATCCCTGGACACGCCAGGATGTTCTTACCCGCTATGCCATCGGTACCCGGCATGAAGGTATTGTGCGCAACCTCACCAACTTCGGTTTGTTTATTGAACTGGAAGAAGGCATTGACGGATTGGTGCACGTTTCCGACTTAAGCTGGACCAAGAAGATCAAGCACCCGTCTGAATTCGTTAAAGTAAGCGACAAGATGCAGGTTGTGGTGTTAGAACTTGATGCGTCAAACCGCAGACTGGCCTTGAGCCATAAGCATTTGGAGGAAAATCCCTGGGATACCTTCGAAACCGTATTTACCATCGGATCGATACACCGCGGCACCGTTATCAACAAAACCGATAAGGGTGTGATGCTGGAACTTCCGTATGGTATTGAAGGTTTCTGTTCACTCAAGAACCTGGCAAAAGAAGACGACTCGAAAGTGGAGGTAGGCGATTCACTTGACTTTAAAGTGTTGGAGTTCTCGAAGGACGACCGGAGAATAGCCCTTTCGCATAAGGCTACATATTCGGCTGACGAAGAGAAACCCGCTGCGAAGAAAAAGGCAGCCGCTCCGAAGGGCAAGACCATCGATAAGATCAACCAGGAAGTAGAAAAATCAACCCTGGGCGATCTGGAAGCGTTAAGTGCATTGAAAGACAAAATGAATGCACCGAAAGCTGATGATGCAAAAGCCGAATAATTGATTTTCAGGGGGTGAGCGGTTAGTTTT
>CAZOYJ010000004.1:3894-38444 GCA_964583905.1 uncultured Roseivirgaceae bacterium | reverse complement strand
TAGTATGTAAATCGTCCAAAGGGCCCCCAGTTAAAATTCATCGACCAGCAATGCAGGTCGCGGGTAATGCCCAGGTTGGTGGTGGTAAATTCCTTGTTTTCGAAATCGTAGCCTGAATTAAAAGTGATTTTCCATTTCTCCGATAAGGACATATCGCCCGAAAACTGCAACGATTGCGAAATGCGGATGTCACTGTTTAATGGTCGGGTATACGATAAGCTGTAGTTAATCTGCAAGCTCCAGGGTATATCAAAGTCGATGTAGGTATCGGGGTTATTGAGGAAAAACTGCTTCTCTTCTTCCGGCATGTTTGATCCGGCAATTTTTTGCCGGGTATCCTGGTTGCTTTCGCGGCTCTTTGGATTCAGGTTGGTACCCACGGCCATAGTAGCCGAAGTTATGCGTCCCAGACCTCCGCCTTTCCAGGCATATTGATTAATTCTCCGTTCGGTAGTGCGGCCTTCCTCATCGGTGATTTTGATGTAGTTGTAAGGATCGAGCGAACTGGAAATGTTAATGTTGAATCGATTATCCAGAATGTTGGTGTTGGCGGTTATCCCGATAGGGGCAAGTTTAAAGGAATCGGCCACCAGGTTGTAGGATGAACTGAACGAAAGGCTGTTTAATATATTCACTTTACGGGCAACGGTATCTTTTGCCGATTTCACTTTCATTTCGAGTGTGTTCCCTAATCCCAATCCAATCGATCCGCTTCTTCCGGTAGTGGATGTTCCATAAGCAAATCCCTGATGGCGGGGTTGATAGATGATTCTTCCATTATTGTAAATCGACTGGAAATAATTGTCGTTTTTAGTGAAATCGGGAGTGTAGCCAACAGAGATATTCGGATTGACAACATGCCGGATGGCTTTCACATTTCCTCTTTTAAAGAAGTAGGTTCCGTAAATCCGGGTATTGAATGACGTGCTGAAACTGTAATTGGCAATGCGGTTAAATCCTTTGATGGTATCGGTAACCACTAATGTTGGACGGTTGTTAACCAGTGTATATCCCCAGTTTAGTTTTTCAAAATACCATTTCTCTTCATAATTCATAGCCGGAGATACCGTAAAGTACCGGAAGGCTTTGAAGGAGTACGAAACCGGAATGGAATGCCGGATGCCGTTTCTCCCATTTTGTAAGAAGGTTGGGAGATTTGCGAACGTAAAGGGTGCAATACTATCGCGTACCGGATCGCTGCCAATTCTTCCTACATTATTGGTTATCCGGTTGGTACCGGCCATGCTGTAACCAATGGAAAAGTTGTCCAGCTTGGTAGGCTGTCCGTCTTTCCGTTGGAAGGGATATAGGTTGCGCATGTTTACGGTTAATGTTGGCGCTTGCAGATCTAACTGTTGTGTTACCAAATCCTGGTTATGGCTCATGTTTATCCCCATGCTGAAAGGCGTTCCACGAAAGGTTTTGTTGTAGGAAATATTGGAGTTCATCTTTCGCGTGTTGTTATTAAACCCTGCCGAGTTGATGTTGGTGGGCTGTCCGAAGGTGAGGTTATTGTTGGTGTTGTACGAGTTTGACGCTGCACTAACCGATGCGGAAAAGCGACCGGTACCTTTGGTTTGCGGGGAGTGGCTCCAGCGCAAGCTGAAATCGTTTACCACATCGGGGTTTTCAATTTCCTGGCTGATCCGGGTCTTGGAGAAACTGAAATTCAAGTTGCCCTGGTAATGATAGCGTTTGTTATAGGGTACATCAAGGTAAAAGGTGTAACCCCCTTTTGAATAAAAGTCGCCACGCACCGAAACTTTCAGGTAATCGCTCACATCAAAAAAATATCCGAGTCCGCGCAGGTTAAATCCGCGTAAGCGTTCCTCGCCATAGGAAGGAAATAAAATTCCCGACTTGCTTTCTTTTTGAGCCGGAAACATGCCGAACAAAAAGCCAAACGGATATAACGGAATACCATTGAACTGCATGTAAAATGGCCCGGATACAATTTTATCGTTTGGTATGGCCTTGGTTTTGGTAGAGCGGATTTCAAAGTGCGGATGTTCCAGATTACACGTGGTGTAGCTGTTGCGTATACTCAGCAATTCGTTGCGCTCATTTTTATATACAATGTCGCCATGCAGGTAGCCTTCTCCTTGTTGGGTTACCACTTCCGAAATGCGCGCCCGGCCGGATTTAAAATTGTAGGTAATGTCTTTGGTTTCGTAGACTTCGGGGCCGTTCTTAAAAATAGGATACCCAACCCTTCGGCCCAGCGAGTCGCGGGTACCGTGTGCGGTAAGTGTACTGTTGGCATAGTCGATGATGATTTCATCAGCCTCCAGTTCAATGGCGCCATAGATAATTTTTGCTTCCCCGTATAACCAGATCATTTGCCCGTCAACACTGCTGTTAATGGAGTCGCGTGCGGTGTACTGAATGGTGGTTTCAATGTCGCCTTTTTTTGGTGGGATGCTGTCGGCAGGGTTTTTGATTGAATCGGAGAGCACCTGGAGTTGCGTAGTGTCGGGTTTAACCGGATCCTGGCCATGCCCCGGTGTGCTGCTAAAGACTAAAACAAAAACCGAAATAAGGATGAAGAACGAGCGCACGGTTAGGATGATGTTGGCCGGATGTTTAGCTTTTGCTGAAAAATTCACAACTTTGCCCAAAGGTATTGCAATTCGGCTGAACATCGTACTGCTTGTGAGGATTATCGGATTAGTCTTTCTTTTCGTAGCAATAACCTTGCTAAATTCTGATGCCCTTGCCCAGAATGGCGGGGGTAAAAAATTTACCGTCTGCATCGATCCGGGGCATGGCGGCAATCAGCCCGGCACGTTTGGAAAATTCACAAAAGAAAAGGAAATCACCCTTAAGGTTGCCTTGAAGTTGGGCGCCATTCTTGAAGATCAGATGCCTGACGTTAAGGTGGTTTATACCCGTAAAACCGATGTAACCATGGGGCTGCGCGAACGGGCCAAAGTAGCCAACGATAACCATGCTGATGTATTCATCTCCATACACGCCAACTCACTTCCGGAGAATACACCCGATACCCGCAGGCAATCGATTTACGGCACCGAAACGTACGTGTTAGGATTGCATAAAACTCAGGAGAGCCTTGAAGTGGCCATGCGCGAAAACTCCGTAATTCTGCTGGAAGAAAACTATGAAGAAAAATACCAGGGGTTCGATCCTAAATCGCCTGAGTCCTATATTTTATTCAGCCTCACCCAATCGGCCAATCATGAATCCAGTATCCGACTGGCCTCCTTGATTGAAGACCAATTTGGAAAACGGGCCGGCCGTAAAAGTCGGGGTGTAAAGCAAGCTGGTTTCCAGGTGTTGTGGGAAACGGCTATGCCGGCAGTTTTGGTAGAAATTGGTTATCTTTCCAATACGAAGGAAGAAAAAGAATTGAATGACCCGCTTGTTCAGGAATACATCGCCTCGGCAATATTCAGGGCCATCCGCGAATACAAAAAATAAGTATTATCCTTAATTTAGGCCCGCAAACATTACGCTCCCCTTACCCCATGAAGATATCGAAAGAAGTACGTGTTGGCCTGTTTATGGTTGTTTCGTTGGTGATGCTGTATTTCGGCTTCAATTTTTTAAAAGGCATTGATTTCCTGTCCTCCCGGAAAAAGTATTATACGGTGTATGAAAATGTGGACCAGTTGATGCCCTCCAACCAGGTGTACCTCAGTGGTGTTTCGGTAGGCCGGGTAAGTAGAATACAAATTCAGCAGGACCGCAACCGCGTGGTGGTGGAACTGGAAATTGATTCGTATGTTAAACTGAATGATTCGAGCATCGCCATTCTCAATGGCGATTTTTTGGGAACTAAATTTATCCAGTTGGCAGTCGGCAATTCAAGAAATGAATTAAAACCCAAAGACACGCTTCAAGCCTCAGTGGCCAAAGGCATAACGGCATTCCTGGAAGAAAGCGCGGCACCGGTTGCCGATAACTTGCAATCTACCTTACGGAAGATCAACACCATCCTGGATAACCTGACAAAAAATTCACAGAAGGTTGATGAAATTTTTGATGGCTTTAAAGAAACCCCCCGGCTTATCAATTCCACAATTGTTCATGCCGACACAAAAATGACTACCCTTACGGACAGCATCAGCAGGCTTACGGCCAACCTGAACAAAACATTAAAAACACTTGAGCCAACGCTTCAGAATTTTAAAACTATTTCGGATTCGCTGCGCTCGATTGAAGTTAACGAAACCCTGATGAGCATTAAGGCGACCCTGACTAAACTGAATGAAACCCTTGAGCCGTTCAGCAAAGGCGATAATACCGTGAGTAAACTGATGACGGAAGACACCTTGTATGTAAATCTGAATAAGATGTTGCTTTCACTCGATTCACTGGCCAGCCACTTCAACAGTAATCCCAAACATTTCATGGCTCCCCTGGGCAAGAGCCAGAAACGAATCCAACGCGACCTCGAACGGCAGCGAAAAGAAAATCAGTAATGTCATGTCCATGCCCGATAAGGAACTTGAGCTTTATAAGAACGAGGATCAGCACAAGCAACTGGTTGAACGCCTGCGTGCCCGCGAAGTAAAAACCAAAGCCGGTGGCGGACAAAAGAAAATTGACGAACAACATCTGAAAGGCAAACTCACAGCCCGCGAGCGCATTCAATACCTTACCGATAAAGGATCGGAATTTTTAGAAATCGGATTGTTTGCCGGTGAGGGCATGTACGAAGAATACGGTGGCTGCCCGGCAGCCGGTGTGGTTACCGGCATTGGCTATGTGGCCGGCCGCCAGTGTGCTATCGTAGCCAACGATGCCACCGTAAAAGCCGGGGCCTGGTTTCCCATCACGGCCAAGAAAAATTTACGCATTCAGGAAGTTGCCATGGAAAACCGTCTGCCCATTATCTACCTGGTAGACAGTGCCGGGGTTTTTCTGCCTATGCAGGATGAAATCTTTCCGGATAAAGAACACTTCGGACGACAATTCCGCAACAATGCAAAGATGTCATCGATGGGCATTGTTCAGATTGCCGCCATCATGGGCAGTTGTGTTGCGGGTGGTGCCTACCTTCCGATTATGTCGGATGAGGCGATGATTGTTGACAAAACCGGATCCATTTTTCTGGCCGGTTCGTACCTGGTAAAAGCTGCCATTGGTGAAGATATTGATAATGAAACACTGGGTGGAGCTACCACGCATTGTGAAATTTCAGGTGTTACGGATAATAAATTCCCGAACGATCAGGCCTGCCTGGATTACATCCGCTCGTTGTTTGATAAGATTGGGCATGATGAAAAAGCCGGTTTCGACCGGGTAGGTTCAAATCCACCTAAAGAAGATCCCTCCGAAATTTACGGACTCCTTCCTTCCGATCGCGTAAAGCCCTACGATACACTGGAGATCATTAAACGGATGGTGGATGATTCGGCATTTGATGAATACAAAGCCCTGTATGGTAAAACCCTGATTTGTGGAACCGCACGCATCGATGGTTGGGCCGTGGGTATTATTGCCAACCAACGTAAAGTGGTGAAAACCAAAAAAGGCGAAATGCAGATGGGTGGTGTAATCTATTCCGACTCGGCCGACAAAGCCGCCCGGTTTATCATGAACTGTAACCAACGTAAAATTCCCCTGTTGTTTATTCAGGATGTTAGCGGCTTTATGGTAGGCAGCAAAGCTGAACAGGGCGGCATCATTAAGGATGGCGCCAAGATGGTGAATGCTATGGCCAATTCTACCGTTCCAAAATTCACGCTCATCATCGGCAACTCGTACGGTGCCGGTAACTATGCCATGTGCGGAAAAGCTTACGACCCACGATTGATTTTTGCCTGGCCCACTGCACAGATAGCTGTAATGAGCGGGGCTGCGGCTGCTAAAACCCTGTTACAGATCAGGGTAAATACGCTGAAAGGCCAGGGAAAAAAAATTAGTAAGGAAGAAGAGAATGCGTTATTGAAAGAAATCACCGATCGGTATAACGAACAACTCAGCCCGTTTTATGCAGCCTCGCGACTTTGGGTTGATGGGGTGATCGATCCGCTGGAAACCCGAAAGGTTATCTCCATGGGCATTGAAGCGGCCAATCATGCCCCGGTAGAAAAATTCAAGGTGGGGGTTATTCAAACGTAATGGAGGCAAAGGAATTAAAGGCATTGGTTTCACTATTGGATGACGATGATGAGCAGGTTGTTTCTCACGTAGAAGATAAAATCCGTTCGCTTGGTAAGGAAGTCATCCCCTTCCTGGAGCAGGAGTGGGAAAATAATTTTAATCCTTCCGTTCAGCAGAAAATTGAAGAACTCATTCATGATCTGCAATATGAGTTGCTGAAGCACCGGGTTAAAGATTGGTATGAAAGCAAAGATCAGGATTTACTCACCGGGTTATGGCTGATTGCCACCTACCAGTATCCTGATCTCGAGCAGGAAACTCTTACGCAGGAGTTGGAGCAGATTTATTATGAGGCATGGCTCGAATTCAAACCGGATTTATATCCCTTCGATCAGGTAAAAATTTTAAACGGGGTGTTGTTTAACAAGTTGAAGTTCTCGGCCAACACAAAAAATTTTCATTCTCCCGGTAACTCCATGATCAACATTGTGCTGGAGTCACGTAAGGGCAACCCGATTTCGCTGTGCGTTATTTATATGATGATGGCGCAAAAGTTAAAACTGCCGGTGTATGGCGTAAACCTGCCCAACTTGTTTGTGTTAACCTATAAAGACGCGGCTAACACGTTTTATATCAATGCCTTTAATAAAGGCCTGATCTTTTCGCGTCAGGATATTGAAAATTACATTCATGAATTGCGCCTGACGCCACAGCCTTCATTTTTCGAGCCCTGCTCCAACCTGGACATAATCCGCAGGGTGTTGCGCAACCTGATTATGTCGTTCGATAAAATGGGCGAGCACGAAAAAGCCGAAGAGGTAAAAGAACTGCTGCTCATCATTGCCGATGGCAACGACCTGGGCGTTTAGTTATCGGATGCTGCAACCCGCAGGACGTACATCCGCAGGTTCAATCTTATTCCCGTTCAAAAGGTTGTCCATTGCCGACTTCAAATAGAAGTTTCTTACCTCTGCGGCAGTTTGGGGGTTATCATCAATAGCTCCCCGGTAAACAATGGTGAATTTTCCGGCTGTATTTTTCAATACAAAAGCTTCCGGACTTTTACGGGTGCTGAATTGGTTGAGCACCGCATGATCCTTATCGGCCAGGTAAGGAATTTTAATGTTGCATTCTTTGGCATGTTGTTCCATGGCTTTAGCCGATTCTTTGGCATCTGTATGGGAGTTGATCAACAGAACCGGAAGCCGTGATTCGTATTCCTTTGCCAACGTATTGATCCGGTCAATGTAGTACTCATCGAAAGGGCAATCGTTGCTGGTGAAAATAACCACCACACCGGTGGCGGAAGCATATTTATCCAGGGAAACCGTTTTCCCATCAATCACATTAACCAGGCTGAAATTCTGGATGGTTTGTCCGAAAGCGCTTAGGCTGATCACCAGCAAGAGCACAAGAAGTTTGCTTACGTGTTTCATAGTTTTAGGTATTATACACCAGTACAAAATCGTCCATTACCCGGTACTGCAAAACCACCTCGGTTTCGGTATATCCGACAATAATCCGGCCAGTTAAAAGCCCGCTTGTTTCCAATGAAAATGGCCCGATCAGGAGGTTTTCTGCAAAGGTGAGGTTTTTTTTACCGTAAACCTTCAACAAAGCTTCTTTCGCACACCAGTAAATGCAGTGTTTAACGGGGTTGTCACCGGCATCACGGAATTCGTCAGGGTGTAAGATGCGGGCGGCAATTTTCAACAACTTGGGTTTTATTTGTTCAAGGTCTATCCCTACCGGTTTATGCTTATCGATAAGAGCCGTAACATAGGGATAAGAATGGCTGAGCGAAATTTCATGCGGATGATTTCTCAGGGAAGGTTTTCCGTGTTCGTCTTTGGTGATGCCAAAAAATTCAAGCCCCAGTGCGCCCGATAACTCCAACACCAGTTTTCTTCCGGCAAAAAATTCCAGTCGCTTTAGCGGGTGGGTTATGCCTTCCGGAATGGGCGAACCAAGCTTACCATCCTGGCTGAGCCATGCTTCTGTTTCTTCTATCTTCCAAAGGCCCCAGGCGCGATCGGGGGTAATAGTTTGCTCAACAAGGGGCATGATAAAGGATTAATATTTCAACAATTTTAACACAAACTCACTTAAACTTTCAGAACTTTCGACCGGTTGTTAGCCTATGAGCCTGATAAACGTTACGCGTCTTCATAACCTTACCGGTCACCGCGATTGTATCTATACCCTTGAGCAGGCCGATCAGCCCCATTTATTTTTCAGTGGTTCGGGCGATGGGATGATTGTGTTATGGAACCTGCAACGCCCCGAAGAAGGGGAGTTAATTGCCAGTTTACCCAACTCGATCTATGCGCTCCATTTTCATCCAGCCAGCGGCATGCTGATGGTAGGCCACAACTATAATGGCATTCATGTATTGGATTGGAAGAATAAAAAAGAAGTTAGTTCGTTACACCTAACCAAAGCGGCCATTTTCGACATACAATCGGTTGGTAAGCGGCTGTTTGTTGGCGATAAGGAGGGCACTATAACAGAAGTGGACATGGAGCAAATGAAGGTGGTAAACCGCATTAAGGCATCCGATAAGAGTGTAAGAACCATGGCCATCCAGGCTGAAGCAGGCGAATTAGCCGTAGGCTACAGCGACAACTTCATCCGGGTGTTTGATCTGGCATCGATGGAACTTAAGTACGAATGGGAAGGTCATCAAAATTCAGTATTTACCCTGCGCTACTCACCCGATGGGAATTTTCTCCTTAGTGGTTCGCGCGATGCCCGGCTCAAACTGTGGGATGCGAAAGCTGCTTACCTGCCCGTTACGGAGGTGGTAGCGCACATGCATGCAATAAATCACCTCGATTTTAGCCCGGATTCCAAACATTTTGTAACTTGTAGCATGGATAAGTCCATAAAAGTGTGGGACTTAGCCGAAATGAGGCTGTTGAAAGTGATAGATAAAGGGCGGCACGCAGGGCATGGCACTTCAGTGAACAAACTTTTATGGACGAGTTATCAATCGCTATTGATTAGTGCGAGCGATGACAAGACCATTTCGGTGTGGGATTTACAGGAAACTAACCAGGGCCTTGATACCTGATTTTTTATCGGCCCGTATTTTTTAAACTTAATTGCAAGAACAATGAAAATTACACCGCTTGAAATCCGGCAAAAGAGCTTCGAGAAAAATTTCCGGGGTTATGATAAAGATGAGGTCAATGCCTTTCTGCTAACCCTTTCGCAGGAATGGGAACGTCTCGTAGATGAAAGCAAAGAATGGCGCATCAAGCTTGAAGCAGCCGAACGAGAAGTCATGAAACTTCGCGAAGTTGAAAACTCCTTGTTTAAAACCCTGAAGACGGCCGAAGATACAGGCGCCAATGTTATTGAACAGGCGCGCCAGGCGGCCGATCTGCATTTGCGTGAAGCACAACTCAAGGCGGATGAGATCATGAACGAGGCTAAAATGAAAGCCAATAATACGCTTGATGAAGCGGAGCAACGTTCAAAAGAAGTACTGGCTGACATGGAGGAGCGCCTGCGCAACATGATTGAAGAATACAAAAAAATGGAATCGCTTCGTAACGATTTAATGCTGGATTTAAAACGCATCTCTGAAGATACGCTCGAGCGGGTACAACGCCTGACTAAAACAAAACAACACGAGTTTAATACTGATAAACATTTAGCAGAAACCCGTAAGGAAATTAAGAAAATCATTTTCCCCAATCAGGATACTACCACACCCAAGGCCAACCTGCCGGTTGAAAAGGAGCCGGTTGTATTGAAACCAGTAGTGCAACCTGAGCCCGAACCTGAACCTCAACGGGTAGTGGAACGTGAAACGGTTACGGTAGAAACCCGGCAAAAAATAACTTCTTTTTTTGACGAGATTGGATGACCGCACGCATTGCGCTTGAAGGACTTGAGTTTCATGCCTTCCATGGCGTATACCCGCACGAACGCGAATCGGGAAACTGGTTTGAAGTAGACATTACTGTTGAAGCTGAAATTACATCAGCTGCCCTGCACGATGACCTTTCCGGAACGGTGAATTATGAAACCCTTTACCGCATTGTGAAAGATGAAATGGAGAAGCCCTCCAAACTGCTGGAAACAGTTGCCCACCATATTGCGGAAGATGTACTACAAGAGTTACCGGCCGCCTTGAATGTAACCCTGAAGATTTCAAAAATTAATCCGCCCATTGGCGGTAAATGCAAGAAAGCCACCTTGTATATTTCTCGAAACCGAACCACATGAACAGACTTTTACTCATATTTCTGCTGGCGAGTTCAGTAGCACTGGCACAGGATAAAGCCGCCTTTAAACTTTTTACAAAAGAAGGCAAGCCGGTGGAGTATGGAAAAATGATCAATGAACTGGCCAAAGCCGATGTGGTTTTATTTGGTGAGCTGCACGATAATTCCATTGGTCACTGGCTTGAATTGCAGGTAGCTAAAGATTTATTCAAGATCAATTCGAAAGTAACGTTGGGCTTTGAAATGTTTGAATCCGATAACCAGTTAATTTTGGATGAATATTTAAACGGAACCATCGAAGAGCGCCACCTGCTTCAGGAAGCTAAGGTTTGGGATAATTACAAAAATGATTACAAGCCGTTAATTGAACTGGCTAAAGAAAAAAAATTGAAAGCCATTGCCACCAATGTGCCCAGACGATATGCCAACCTGGTATACCGGAAAGGCATCGAGTTCTTGAATGAATTACCGGCTGAAGCCGTGCAGTACATTGCGCCACTCCCCATCGAAATTGATCTGGAGTTGCCCGGATATAAGAATATGATCTCGTCAATGGGTGGTCATGGTGCACCGGGAAGCGGAGAGAACATAGCCCGGTCGCAAGCTGTAAAAGATGCTACGATGGCCCACTATATCCTTAAGAATTTATCCGAAGGAATTTTCATTCATTACCACGGGGCCTATCACTCCCAGAATTTTGAAGGCATTTACTGGTACCTGAAAAAAGCTTCGCCCAAATTAAAGATTGTAACCATCCACCCGGTTCAACAGGAGGCCATCGACAAATTGGAAGAATCTAACAAAAACACGGCAGACTTCATTATCTGCATTCCTTCAGACATGACCAAGACTTATTAAGTGCTTACCTGCTAAGCAATTTGAAATCTGGAAATCTGGAACCTGAAATTAGAAACCTGAAATTATTGATTGACCACTCGCCCTTTTTCCAACGCCTCAAACATGATCTCCTTAACCTGTTGCACGCGCTTCATCTCTTCTTCCAGGTATTCCTGATAGGCGGTTGCGTCCTGCTCATAATCTTCCGGATTGAACTCACGCATCCACACCATCATCGACCTGCTGGCTGAATCGATTAACAAAATGGTTTGCTCAATCTCCAGTCTTTTCGCTTCCACCAGGTCGGGCGACTCTTCGATTTTACGTTTTAATTCCCGTTTAAGCCGGTTTAACTCACCCATGCTGGGCATTACTTCATCGTGGATTTCCATCACCTGGTCGTACAGGTTCTTTTTACTTTCTGATTCCTCCCCGGTTTTTGGTGTGCATCCGATTACAAAAATCAACCCAAGGGCCAAAAGCATTACAAACGATTGTTTCATGGTATTATCGGGTTTATCGCGGGAAAATCGGTTTCGAAGTGGCTTCCAACTTACCTAACATCCGGTAGGACTAAAAAAGTTTTTCGGTAAATATTTTTGTGTTGATGATAAATTCACTTTTCTTTAGGCCATTGAAAAAGATCATGAATCGCATCAGCACATCCTTTTGGTTTTTTTATTATTACTATTTTAGAATCCGGCCGGGATTTGAAAGGGTAGTGGTTTGTTGTTGATGTAAGCGATAACCAAGAACTCAGAAAAGTCCCGGTGTACAGCCGGGACTTTTTTTATGATAATGAATTAGAAATCGATGAAGAAAAAGAAAATAACACGCGTAGCCATCCAGGGACTGTCAACCAGCTTTCATGAAGTAGCGGCATTAACCTACTTTCGGAAACCCGTAACGGTTGTTGAATGCCTCACCTTTCATGCGGTATGCGAAGCGCTCGATAACGGACAAGCCGATTTTGCAGTAATGGCTATCGAGAACTCCATTGCCGGAAGTATTTTGCCCAACTACTTTTTGCTGCAACAATATCATTTCAATATTAGTGGTGAGTTGTACTTGCCTATTCATATGCATTTGCTGGCCTTACCGGGTGTTAAACTGAAAGACATCAAATCGATTGAATCCCACCCGATGGCCATTCGCCAGTGTTCAGAATTTCTTCAACGGTTAAACGGCATCGAAATCCGCGAAAGCGATGACACGGCCCTGTCGGCCAAGCGGGTGAAAGAATTGAAATTGAAAAATACAGGAGCGATCGCGAATGATTTTGCTGCTAAAAAATTTGGTTTGCAGATTTTGGAGCGCAGAATAGAAACCCACAAGAAAAATTTTACCCGTTTCTTGATTCTCAGCAGAAAATCGGCTGACGGTGCCGGGGCCAACAAGGCTTCCTTGAGTTTTGAAGTGGCCAACGAAGTAGGCAGCCTGGCCGATGCCTTAATGACCTTTAAAATCCATCACATCAACCTGTCGAAAATCCAATCCATCCCCATTATCGGCAAACCCAATGAATACTCCATTCATGTGGATGTGGAGTGGAAGCAAAGAAAAAATTATGAAGAAGCCCTGCGCAAGATTTTACGGCAGGTGAAAAATCTCAATGTGCTGGGTGAATACAAAAAAGCAAAAATTGAATACACATGATCGGTACGGCAAGAAGAATAGCGAACGTTGAAGAATATTACTTCAGCAAAAAACTGGCTGAAGTGCGCACCCTGGATACTCCGGAGTTTAGAATCATTAACCTGGGAATAGGCAGCCCCGACAGGATGCCCGCACAACCGGTCATTGATGCATTAATTGCTTCTGCACAACAACCGGGCAGTCACGGGTATCAATCCTATAAGGGAATTCCCGAACTACGTAAAGCCATTGCCGCATTTTATGCGCGTATATATGCAACTGACCTTAACCCTGAAACTATGGTGCTTCCGCTTATGGGTTCGAAGGAAGGCATTCTCCACATCAGCCTTGCATTTTTAAATGATGAAGATGAAGTGCTTATTCCCGATCCGGGCTATCCAACGTATGCTTCGGTAACCAAACTAACGGGTGCAAAAATCAGAACCTATGCTCTGAAAGAAGAGCTCGGGTGGAAAATCGATCTGGAAGCATTGGCAAAGCTGGATTTCACTAACGTTAAAATCATGTGGATAAACTTTCCGCACATGCCCACCGGTACGGTTGCCTTGCGCAGTGAATTACAAGCCCTGGTAGAGCTGGCTCGCAAACACCAGTTTCTGATTGTGAATGATAACCCGTATAGTTTGATTTTGAATGATAACCCAATAAGCATTCTAAGTATTCCGGGCGCTGACGAAGTTGCCCTGGAACTAAACTCACTCAGTAAATCGCACAACATGGCCGGCTGGCGGCTGGGTTGGGTGGCTGGAAAAAAAGAGTACGTGGATGCGGTGTTGCAGGTGCGCAGCAACATGGATTCGGGAATGTTTCTGGCACTGCAGCAAGCGGCTGTTGAAGCCTTGCAAAACGGTCAGTCCTGGTTTGATGAACTGAATACTATGTACCGGTCGCGTAAGAAAATTGCACATGCCATTCTGGATTTACTGGGATGTACTTACTCCTCAGTGCAATCCGGGTTGTTTGTGTGGGCAAAAGTTTCAGATGCGATAACAGACGTTGAAACATGGATTGATGAAATCCTTTATCAAACGAAAGTATTTATCACTCCCGGTTTCATTTTTGGAGATTCCGGTAAGCGATACATCCGCATCTCTTTGTGTTCAACAGAAGAAAAATTACAGGAAGCATTAGCCCGGCTCGTAAACTGGAAGCAGGTAAATGCCACTGAGACCTCTAAAAATATTAGTGTATGAAGGTTACCATTGTTGGTTTAGGATTAATTGGCGGATGCATGGCCATAGATTTGCGTAAAGCCGGCCTCGCTACCGAGTTAATTGGCGTTGACTTGAACGAGGCGCACGCCAGGCGGGCGGTTGAACTGGGATTGGTTGATCGGATTGAGCAGGAGAATAAAGCATTGGCGGGTGCCGATGTGATTATACTGGCCATTCCGGTAAATGCCCTAACTGCTTTGTTGCCGGCTGTTTTGGATGCGGTTAAACCAACAGCCGTAGTGTTGGATGCCGGCTCAACCAAAGCACAAATCTGCAAGGCCGTAAGCCGTCATCCGGGGCGCGCACAGTTTGTAGCAGCCCACCCGATTGCCGGTACCGAGAATTCCGGACCGGAAGCTGCGTTCTCCGGGCTGTTTACAAACCGATCCATCATTGTATGTGAAAAGGAAAAATCAGCACCGGAAGCGCTTCGACTGGCACTGAAAATTTTTGAGACACTACGCATGAACGTAACATACATGCACCCCGAAGAACACGACCGGCACGTAGCGTACGTATCGCACCTTTCGCATGTGAGTTCATTTTTGTTGGGCCAAACCGTGCTGGATATTGAGCGCGATGAGAAAAACATTTTTACCCTCGCGGGCAGCGGTTTTGCTTCTACCGTTCGCCTGGCAAAAAGTTCACCGGCTATGTGGGCGCCCATTTTTGAACAAAACATGGAATACCTCAGCCAGGCGTTGCAGGAATACATTATCCACCTGCAACGGTTCCAATATCACCTGATGAAAAAAGATACCCGGGCCATATACCAAACCATGATGGAGGCCAACCAGATCAGGCGTATCCTCGATGGTTTTGAAAACGGATCGGGTCAGTCAAAAAATCAATCTGAAAATAAATCAACCGAACAACCTGTATAAGTAAAGAATATGAAAAAAGAGTTAGACCTAAAATCAATCGATACCTGGGGTATTGTACCCCAGTTGGGTAAACAACCGCTCATTATCAGCGGGCCGTGCAGCGCTGAAACCGAGCATCAGGTAATTACTACGGCCAAACAACTGGCGGCTACGGGCAAAGTACATGCGCTTCGGGCCGGCATCTGGAAACCCCGTACCCGCCCCGGACAATTTGAAGGTATCGGTGCCGAAGGATTGCAATGGTTAATCGAAGCCAAAAAGGAAACCGGTTTGCCGGTTACTACTGAAGTAGCGAATGCGGCTCATGTTGAGTTGTGTCTCAAACTTGGTGTAGACATGCTGTGGGTGGGCGCACGCACAACCGTAAATCCATTTTCCGTACAGGAAATTGCCGATGCGTTAAAAGGTGTTGATATTCCGGTAATGGTTAAAAATCCGGTTAACCCCGACCTGGAATTATGGATCGGGGCGCTGGAGCGTTTGAATAAAGCTGGCATTACAAGACTTGCTGCGATCCATCGCGGATTCTCTTCTTTTGAGAAAGGTCCCTTCCGCAATGCGCCCATGTGGGACATGGCGATTGAATTGAAAACCCGCATTCCTGATCTGGACATCGTTTGCGATCCGAGCCATATCTGCGGATCGCGCGAACTCATTCCGTTCATTGCTCAAAAAGCGCTTGACCTCGACATGGCCGGTTTGATGATTGAAAGTCACATCCACCCCGATGCCGCATGGAGCGATGCCAAACAGCAAGTAACGCCTTCAGCGCTCGCCAAAATTATTGAGGGCCTGGTGGTGCGTACGCCTTCTACCGATGATAAAAAGGTAAAAGATGCACTGAGTGTTTTCCGTGATGAGATCGACCAGTTGGATGATGAGATCATGCAAAAGTTTGCTGCCCGGATGAAGATTTCAGAAAAAATCGGTCAGTTTAAGAAAGACAACCAGATTACGATCCTACAGGTAAATCGTTGGGAAGAAATCATTCATACCCGTGTGGCGCTTGGTTTGGCAATGGGCTTAAGTGAAGAATTTTCACGCGAGATGCTGAAGCTGGTGCACCAGGAGTCCATCCAGGTGCAAACCAAAATCATGAATAAGGCTGATGTGAAGGTGTAGCCACCAATAAGATGGCTTGATTGTTGGCTTTCAGAAGCAATATGAACATCTTGTGTTCTAAATAATTGAATAGATGAAGTGTTCTGGTAATTTTTTGCTGATCATGTTCTTGTTGATTGCCGCTCCGGCCATTGGCCAGGAGGTTGATAAAAATTATCTGCTTGGTCGGTTTGATCAGCAGCAAGATGATCGATTTATAAAACTGGATGATCAGCATACCCGTGGTTCTGCGCGCAGTCAATACTTGCGTAAAGAAACCTATGAAGCGTTTAAGCGTATGGCAGAAGCTGCCCAGCAGGAGGGAGTTCAGTTGGTGATTGTTTCAGCTACGCGCAATTTCTTCCAACAAAAAACGATCTGGGAAAGAAAGTGGCAAGCCGAGGCAGCTATTGAAAATGAAGTTGACCGCGCAAAGAAAATCCTGCTGTTCTCTTCCATGCCGGGCACGTCACGTCATCACTGGGGTACCGATATCGACCTGAACAACCTCAACAATTCATATTTTGAAACGGGCGAGGGGCTTAAAATTTATACATGGCTAAAGGCACATGCCCACAAATATGGCTTTTGCCAGCCCTATACTTCCAAAGAAGCCGGCCGCACCGGGTACGAAGAAGAACGCTGGCATTGGTCGTACACGCCTTTATCGAATGAATTTTTAAAAGCCTATAAACAAACTATTCAGCTTGCGGATATCCGGGATTTCCTGGGTTGCGAAACCGCTGCTAAAATCGATGTCATCCAATACTATGTTGATGGCGTTATGTGTAAATAAAATTTATTTGGGAGCTGCTTGTTGCAAATGAATAGTTTGCGTAGGGAACGCAAACTCAATGCCCCGCTGTTCAAACGCCTCATACAACCGGTAGTTGATATCCTGGTGGATATCCATGTATTGTTTGTAATCGGCACTTTCAACAAAAAACACCACTTCAAAATTCAAGCTGAAGTCACCGTACGTAGCAAAGTGCACCCGGTCGGGGGTGGTAAGGGGTTCGTCTTCCAGGATTCTGGTAATGATGTCTGGAATTTCTTTCAGTTTCTCCAAAGGTGTTCCGTAGATCACGCCAATCTGAAAGACAATTCGTCTTTTTTCCATCCTTCTGAAATTGTGAACCCGCGAATTCGTCAGGTTGCTATTGGAGATAATCACTTGTTCGCCTGAAATACTTTTTAAGCGGGTGGTTTTTATCCCGATAAACTCAACTGTACCACGCTTATCATCCACCACAATAAAATCACCCACTTCGAAGGGGCGATCAAAAAAGATTACGAAATAATTAAATAAGTCGCCCAGGATATTCTGTGCCGCTAAGGCAATGGCAATACCTCCAATGCCCAAACCGGTAATGATGGCGGTAACATTATATCCTAAATTATCAAACAGGAAAACGGCACCCACCACCCATGTGGCAATGTTAATTACTACCATGATGCCGGTAATCTGCTTCAGCTTGGTTTCACCGTTTTCCTGCCGAAGCACATACGTTTCCAGCGACATACGGACAATGCTTAGAACAATCCGGATAACAAAATAAAGGACAACGACAGTCGTGACGATTGTAAAAATCCTGGAAGCTTTTTCCGAAAGATGCAGGTAATGAATGCCCCAATAAAAGATGAGAAAATTCAGAATGGGTAACCCGAAGCGTTCCAGTCCGGCAATCAGGTAATCGTCAATTTTGTTGTCGGTTTTAGCACTAAAGGCCTTAAGCCGGTTCAGTAAGTAGGTTCTGAACAAGCGAAGAAGCACAATGCCGCCCACAATAATCGCGGTGGCAATGCCATAATCTTCAACCGTATTTCCGAAATACGTCTTTTCAAGAATTTCTTCCATATTCGATCAGCTTTTTCAAAAGATGCGCAAAGTTAAGGAGTCTTGTGTTTCGCACTAAAGAAATCACTATAAATGCACCGAAAGATTTATAAGCTTTTCAATAAGAAGCTGATCGCATTCTCCGTTTAATTGTCGAAATTTCTTATTCCTAATTTTCTATTGTATGAAAAACCTTTCCCTGAAAAAAATCGCACTGGCCATTACGGTGCTTGCTGTTTTTGTGGTTATCATTTTTTCGGTTTTGCCAACAAAGGGTGTTCGCGAACCCCGGCAGGGTGTCGATCCGGCCTTTGGTGAATTTGTTACCTCCTATACGGCAGGGGTTTTAAGTTCTGGTTCGGCCGTGCGGATTATGCTGGCCCGCGAGGTAGTGGCTGACGACCAGGCCGGACAGGAAACCACGGTTAAGCTCTTTAGCTTCAGTCCGGCTGTTAAAGGCAAAACGGTGTGGATTGATAAGCGAACGGTCGAGTTCAGACCGGAAAGCCGCTTTGCTTCCGGGCAGCGGTATGAAGTGAGTTTCAACCTCGGCAAGCTCCTGGAGGTGCCGGCTAACCTTAAAACCTTCAACTACTCGTTTGAGATCATTCCCCAAAATTTCGAACTCACCATCGATAACATCAAACCGTATGTAAAGACAGAACTCGCCCGCCAAAAAATAGAAGGTGTATTGTTTACTTCCGACTTCGCGGATGGGCCCGCTGTTGAAAAGATGTTAACGGTTCAGCAGGACAGTAAACCCTTACAGGTTACCTGGAGCCATACGGGCGAAGGCAGGCAACATGCATTTATTGTTGAGGAGGTAAGCCGTAAGGAATCGCCCAGCAGTGTAAAGCTTTCCGTTTCGGGCGAAAGCATTGGTGTGAACATATCCACCAGCCAGGAGATTGAAATCCCCGCGCTGAATGATTTTAAAGTAACCAACATCCGGGTGGATCAGGGATCAAGTCAGCATGTGGTTGTGCAATTCTCCGATCCGCTCAGCGATAAACAAAACCTCGATGGCCTTATCCGCATCAGCGATTTGGCAAACCTCGATTACGAAGTGCGCGATAATGAAGTGCGCGTGTATCCCCCAGTGCGGCAAGGCGGCACCAAAACCCTTACGGTAGAAGCGGGGGTTCGCAACATCCTCAATTACCGGATGAAGGAAGGGGCCTCGTTTGAAGTATTGTTTGAAGAGCTTAAACCGGCCACCCGTTTTGTGGGCAAGGGTAGCATTTTGCCTGGTTCTGATGGACTCATTCTTCCCTTTGAAGCTGTTAATCTAAAAAAAGTTGATGTGCAAATCATTAAGGTGTATGAAAACAATGTACTCCAATTTTTACAGATCAACAACCTGCAGGGCTGGGAAGAATTACGCAGGGTAGGAAAGCCTGTTCTGAAAAAGACCCTATCGCTCGAAAGTTCAGGCGTTACGGATTTTGGTAAATGGAATCGCTTTACACTCGATATCGCTTCGCTGATCAATACGGAACCGGGTGCCATCTACCAGGTTAAATTAAGTTTTAAAAAATCGTATACAACACTGGCCTGCAATGAAAGCGATACGGAGGAAGAAGATCGTCCGGAAGACTGGTCGTCACCAACCAATGAATTCAGCTACTGGGACTCGTACGAAGATTATTATTACGGATACAATTACGATTGGCGGCAGCGCGATAACCCCTGCCACGCATCCTATTACACCAACGAGCGCACCATCCGTAAGAACATTCTGGCTTCCGATTTAGGACTGATTGTTAAGCGCGGGGGTGATGGTGGCACACTGGTATTTGTGAACGATTTAAAAACAACGCAACCGCTTTCAGGTGTAACCTTAGAGGTTTATGATTTTCAGCAGCAGGTAATCGGTACAGCCTCAACAGGAACAGATGGAAGAGCTACCATCACCTCAAAAGAAATTCCATTTGCGGTAGTAGCAAAAAGCGGATCGCAACGCGGCTATGTTCGGTTACACGATGGTGAGTCGCTTTCGCTCAGCAGTTTTGATGTGGGCGGTGAGCGGGTAAACAAAGGCATCAAAGGATTTTTGTATGGCGAACGTGGCGTTTGGCGCCCGGGCGATTCCCTGTTCCTTACGTTTATTCTGGGGGACAAGATGAAATTGATTCCGTCCACTCATCCGGTCGTTTTTGAACTTCAAAATCCGCAAGGTCAGGTTACATCACGCCTGGTGCGATCGTCCGGTGAAAACGGATTCTATTCCTTTGCCACTGCTACCTCATCCGATGCGCCTACGGGCAACTGGAAAGCGCGTGTAAAAGTGGGCGGCACCGAATTCAGCCAGGTGGTGAAGATTGAAATGGTAAAACCAAACCGCCTGAAAATCAAAATGGATTTTGGCGTGGATAAGATTACAGCCGGGCGCAATAACGTTTCCGGAAACCTTAAAGTGAACTGGCTTCATGGCGCCCCGGGGAAAAACCTGAAGGCGGAGTTTGAAGTACTGCTCACCAAGGCTGAAACAAAATTTCAAAAATACCCGGAGTACGTTTTTGATGATCCTTCAAAAGAGTTTGTCAGCGAAGCCCAAACGATTTTCAGCGGTTACACCAATGCCGAGGGAAGTGCGGTAGTTAATACTACGCTGGAAGCAACCTCCAACGCTCCGGGTATGCTCCAGGCCATCTTCCGCGGCAAGGTGTTTGAAGAAAGCGGAAATTTTTCCATCGACCGGTTCAGTATCCCATATTATCCATACCGGTCCTTCACGGGAATTCGTTTGCCCAAAGGCGACCAGGCCAGGAGTATGCTGCTCACCGACACCACGCATCGTGTGGATGTAGTTACCGTTGATGCGGATGGCAATCCGGTTTCACGAAGTAATGTGGAAGTATCGTTGTACAAACTGCGTTGGCGTTCATGGTGGGATAACACCGAAACCAATGCGGTGTATATGCACGACTCGTACACCACGCTGATCGGCAGCGGAACGGTGTCTACCTCAAGTGGAAAAGGGCAGTGGTCGTTCAACGTTAAGTACCCCGAGTGGGGAAGGTATTTGATAAAGGCCTTTGATCCGGTGTCGGGTCATTCTACCGCGAAGGTCGTGTACATCGATTGGCCCGGCTGGGCCGGCAGAGCCCGCGGTGAAGGCGATGGCGCCACCATGCTCACGTTCAATTCCGATAAGCCCATGTACACTATTGGGGAAAAAGCTACTGTTGTAATTCCGGGCAGCGGACAAGGCCGCGCGTTGGTGAGTATCGAAAATGGCAGCCGGGTAATTGAATATTTTTGGGTAGATGTGAAGCAAGGCGATACTCCGTTCACGTTCAACATCACCCGCGACATGACACCCAATATTTTTGTGCATGTTTCACTCCTTCAACCGCATGCCCAATCCATCAATGATTCACCTATCCGGATGTATGGGGTAATCCCCGTAAGGGTGGAAGACCCACAAACGCATCTTGAACCCATTCTTTCGATGTCGGACGTGCTTGAACCCGGCCAGGAGGTAGTGATCAATGTGTCGGAAAAATCCAAACGCAAAATGACGTATACCATCGCTATGGTCGATGAAGGACTACTGGATTTAACCCGCTTCAAAACCCCGGATCCATGGAGACGCTTTTATGCACGCGAAGCGCTGGGCGTAAAAACATGGGATCTGTACGACCAGGTTATTGGCGCTTTTGGTGTACGCATTGAGCGGTTGCTGGCCATTGGCGGGGATGCTGAATTGAATGCAAAAGAAGAAGACCCACGTGCGAACCGGTTTAAACCAGTCGTGAAATTTTTAGGCCCCTTTACATTATCGGGTGGAAGCGCTGAACATCGGTTTATCATGCCCCAATATATCGGCTCGGTTAAAACCATGGTCGTGGCCGGTTATGAAGGCGCCTACGGATCGACCGAAAAAGCAATCCCGGTGCGCAAACCGTTGATGGTGTTGGCCACATTACCCCGGGTGCTCGGCCCCGATGAACAACTTAAACTTCCGGTTACGCTGTTTACAATGGATAAAAATATCCGAAATGTAAAAGTGGAGGTGAAAACATCCGGACCATTGCGCCTGAAGGAAAGTTCAAAGCAAGTAACCATGACCGATTCAGATTTAACAATTGATTTTGATCTGTCGGTTCAGGGCCTGCTGGGTGTTGGAAAAGTGGAGGTAACTGCAACATCCGGAAATCACAAGGCAATAGATGTTATTGAAATTGATATCCGTAATCCGAATCCTCCGGTCACAAGGGTAGTAGAAGGCTTGTTGGAAGCGGGGAAAACCTGGAATGCTTCCGTAAACGCGGTGGGCATGAAAGGAACCAATTCGGCAACGCTGGAAGTTTCTTCACTTCCTCCCATAAACCTCGATCAACGCATGCGTTACTTGTTGCAATACCCGTATGGATGTCTTGAACAGATTACCTCATCGGTATTTCCGCAGCTTTACCTTGAGCAGGTTAAAGCATTTACCAATGACGAACGGGCCATGATCCAGACCAACGTGAAAGCCGGAATTGAACGGTTAAAATCTTTTCAGTTACGCGATGGCGGATTCAGTTACTGGCCCGGTCATGAGGATGCCGATAGCTGGTCGTCAACCTATGCGGGGCATTTCCTGGTAGAAGCCGAAGCTAAAGGCTATTTGGTTTCGGGTGATGTCTTAAAACGTTGGAAGAAATTTCAGCGTACACGCGCACAGGCTTGGCGTAAAAATCAGGAGTACGCAAGCAGTGAGCTGATACAGGCTTACCGGCTTTATGTGCTGGCCCTTTCGGGCGTTCCTGAACTGGGAGCCATGAACCGGTTACGTGAACAGACTAATCTTTCCGCCACGGCCGCATGGATGCTGGCCGCAGCCTATGTTAAAGCCGGTCAACCGGAAGCTGCCCGAAAGATTGTAGAAGGCGCTCCGGTTACGGTAAAGGCCTACCAGGAAATGGCGTATAGTTATGGATCAGACCTGCGCGACAAGGCCATCATCCTCGAAACGCTGGTGATGCTGGGCGAAAAAACAAAAGCCTTTGAACTCGTGAAGGAACTCTCGGGCGCACTCAGCAACGGATCGTACTGGATGAATACACAAACAGTAGCGTGGTCGCTAAAATCCATTGCCGCTTTTGCCGGCAACGAAAAGCGAGGGCCGTTGAAGTTTATGTATACCTATAATGGAAAAGATAACCAGGCTTCCACCGATTTGCCGATTGCACAGATAAAATTACCGGTGGATGACGCAAAATCGACAGCGTTAAAAGTGGTGAGTGAAAGTGGAGGAATATTGTTTGCGCGGATTATTGCTGAGGGTATTCCATCGCGGGGTGAAGAGACAGAGGAAGCGAATAATTTATCAATGAGTGTAACCTACACCGATGTGGATGGAAACCCGATTGATCCAACCCGCCTGGAGCAGGGCAAGGAATTTATAGCATCCGTTACCGTTGTCAATCCCGGGATGCGTGGTCAGTATAAAAATCTGGCGCTTAACCAGATCTTTCCTTCCGGCTGGGAAATCAACAACCTGCGGCTGGATGATGCAGAAAGCAGATTGAAAAGCGATATGCCCACCTATCAGGATATCCGCGATGACCGGGTGTACACCTACTTCGATATTGGCCCCGGGCAGCGCAAAACCTTCCAGTTGATGCTCACGGCAAGTTATACCGGCTCGTTTTATTTGCCTGCAGTAAGTTGTGAGGCTATGTACGACCGCACCATCTATGCCCGGAAAAAAGGAAAAGTTGTTGAAGTAATTAAACCACCAGGTATATGACTATGAGACGTTTAATTTTTATAACCGGAGTACTCCTGATTTTGCAAGTGGAGGTGCTCAATGCGCAAACTTCAGTTGAAAAAACTGTTCTGAATCTTTCCGCCAGAAAATTCAACTGGCTCATTAACAAGCAGGCTGATTCGTTACGCGCGATTTTAGATAACCGGGTGATGTACGTTCACTCCAACGGTTGGTTGCAATCCAAACAGGAGGTATTGGAGGATATGCAAACGGGAAAGCTTGTGTACAAGCAAGTGCTGATCAAAGATGCTCAGGTTCGCCTTTACACTAACACGGCCATTGTAAC
The DNA here is from genome assembly GCA_964583905.1 of uncultured Roseivirgaceae bacterium. Taxonomy (GTDB): domain Bacteria; phylum Bacteroidota; class Bacteroidia; order Cytophagales; family Cyclobacteriaceae; genus UBA2336. The sequence continues at coordinate 14,564 of CAZOYJ010000004.1, read as the reverse complement.
CGGCACCGGAAGATTTTCAGGAACCCGTGAAGGCAATACTTTCGACATGGATTTATTTTATACGGAAGTATATGTGCGGCAGGGAAAAAAATGGATGCTGGTATCCCGTCATTCAAACCGGTTGCCCTAGAAAATGAAGCGTGCCGGCACCCGATGGATGATTGTTGGCGTTGTCACAACGGCCCTATGCGTTGCGTATTATTTTTCATTGCCCCGTAAGTTGTTTAATGATCCGTATTCAACGGTTTTGGAAGATCGAAACGGAGAATTACTGGCCGCCACTATTGCCAAAGACGGTCAGTGGCGCTTCCCTCAAATTGATTCAGTGCCCGAAAAATTTGCTACGGCATTAACGCTGTTTGAAGATAAACGCTTCAGAAGTCATCCGGGCATTGACGTGCTTTCGTTAGGCCGTGCCATCCGGCAGAATATTCAGGCAGGTAAAGTCATTAGCGGGGGCAGCACCATCAGCATGCAGGTAATCCGGTTATTGCGAAAAGGAAAGTCACGAACAGTAGGTGAAAAATTAGTTGAAATGGCACTGGCTACACGCCTTGAATTACGGTTCTCAAAAGATGAGATCATGGCGTTGTATGCCTCGCATGCACCGTTTGGCGGAAACGTGGTAGGCCTTGAGGCTGCGTGCTGGCGCTACTTTGGTCGTGATGTGCATGAATTATCGTGGGCGGAAGCAGCTATGCTGGCCGTGTTGCCCAACGCACCCGCGCTGGTTCACCCGGGCAAGAACCGGGCACTGCTTAAACGCAAACGCGATCAACTCCTCGACAAACTTCATCAAGCAGGATACCTGGATGCTTTTACCTGTTCACTTTCCAAAGATGAAGTAATTCCAGATGAACCTACACCCTTGCCGCGCCATGCCCGTCATTTGCTTCAGCGCATGGTGAAAGACGGCCATGCACAGCAACGCGTAGTATCAACGCTTGATTTGAAATTACAGAGGCAAGTGGAGCAGCTTGTACAGGATCACCACGACCAGTTGGCGGGAAATCAGGTCTATAATGCAGCCGCCTTGATTCTGGAGGTTAACACTGGCAACGTGTTGGCTTATGTCGGTAATACTACTGTAAAGGAGGTGGGGTATCATGGTGAAGAAGTGGATATTATTTCCGCTCCGCGCAGCACCGGAAGCATTTTAAAACCTTTTTTGTTTGCCGCCATGCTGGACGAAGGTCAACTTCTTCCCAACACCCTCTTGCCCGATGTGCCCACCGTTATCAATGGGTTTGCTCCGAAAAATTTTTCACGCGATTTTGATGGTGCAGTTCCGGCAGGCAAGGCGTTGGTGCGTTCATTAAATGTGCCGGCCGTGCATTTGCTTCAGCAATACCGCTATGAACGGTTTCATTCGCTGCTGAAAGCTATGGGTCTGACAACCCTTACACGATTGCCGGATCATTACGGACTATCGCTGATTTTGGGCGGAGCGGAAGGAAAGTTGTGGGACATTACGGGCATGTATGCCTCCATGACCCGATCGTTGAATCACTATTTTGATCCGCAGAAAGAAAAATCCAATCGTCATGATTTTCATTTGCCGCGCTACCAGGAGAACCAGTTGATTAAACATGAGCCAGACGGACAGGTATTATTAAGTGCAGCTTCCATTTACCAGACGTTTGATGTGCTCAAGGAAGTGTACCGTCCGGGTGAGGAGGGTGGCTGGCGGAATTTCCACAGTTCAAAAAAAATTGCCTGGAAAACCGGGACCAGTTTCGGCTACCGCGATGGTTGGGCGGTTGGTGTCACCCCGCAATATGCCGTGGGTGTATGGGTTGGTAATGCCGATGGCGAAGGACGGCCGGGGTTAACCGGAACAGAAACAGCTGCCCCCATTATGCTGAATATTTTTTCACTGCTTCCGGCCACTAGCTGGTTTCATGAACCCTACCTGGAAATGGAACAGATAGCCGTCTGCACACAGAGCGGGATGCGCGTTTCTTCCTCCTGCCAAAAGGCCGACACCGTATGGGTGACGGTGAAAGGACTGAAAACAAAATCCTGCACGTATCACAAGATAGTTCATGTAACATCCGATAGGCTTTATCGTGCGCACCGCGCGTGCGAGCAAAACCTGATGCAAGTCAGTTGGTTTATTCTTCCCCCGGTTCAAGAACATTACTATAAACCAAAAAATGTTTCGTATAAGCCGTTACCCCCGTTTAAATCCGGGTGTGAGACTACACAATCCCTCGCTGCCATGGAGTTGGTATATCCTAAGGCGAATGCCCGCATCTTTATTCCGCGTGAATTACAGGGTGCCTCGGGCGGTTCGGTTTTCGAATTGGCACACCGGAATGCTGAGGTGCAGGTTTACTGGCATTTGAATGGCGAGTACATCGGCAGTACCCTGAAATCGCACCGGATGGCACTCAATCCGGGTGTGGGCAAGCATACCTTAATTCTGGTGGATGCTCATGGCGAAGTGATTGAGCGAGAATTCCAGGTGCTTTCAGATTGATAATTCGTTGAGAATGATTACATTAGCTTTCGAAAAGCGTTTGGGTTGAAATATACGCACCAACTTCGATTGATCAGGGCTGCTGATAATCGGGTTGATTTTTTAAACGTAATCTGAAACCTGATTTTTTTAACCTATGAAAAATCTATTGTCTGCGTTGTGCTTCCTCCTTTTTGTTCAAACTGTAAACGGACAACTCGGAAGCGATCCCCGATCCTACTATGTGGTAATCGGTGCTTTTGCCAAGAAGAAGAATGCCGTCAATTTTACGGCTGAGGCAAAAAAGTCCTACCATGCTGTGTTTGAGCTGAACCCTCATCGGCAGCTCGATTACGTGTACATCCTTAAAACCGATGACAAACAAAAAGCAGTTGATGAGGCCATGCGATTGCGCACCACGACTAAATACGATGATACCTGGGTGTATCATGGAATGTTAGGTAAAGACGTTGATTTATCTTTTCAAAGCCGGGATATCAATCCGGTAACCGAGCAGAAACTAACCGAGGTGCCATTAGCGGATAATTTGAGATCCGAAGCGGTCACCGTTGACCCTGTTGACAATGAAGTGGAAAGCGTTGAGGAGGGAGCCCAGCCGGAAATACCGGCAGAACCTGAAGATCCGCGGGCGCGTAACTTTTATTTTAAAGTTTCGCGGGTAGATACGCAGGCACTGATCGATGGTAATGTCGATGTGATTGACACAGAGAAGGTTAGAAAAATCGGCACCTACGATGCCAACCAACAGGTAAAGGTTGCCGCGCCAGTAAATCTGAACGGCCCGGTTTCTTTCATCTGTGAAGTATTCGGATACCGGAAAGTACAACGCGATATTTCCGATTACAGCAATCCGGAAGGGGAAAATATTTCGTATGAAAATGGCGCTACGGTAATTCCCTTTGAATTGATGCGCTTGCAGAAAGGCGACATCGCTACGATGTTTCATGTATACTTTTTCAAGGATGCAGCCGTAATGCGACCTGAATCGCGGTATGAGGTGAACAGCCTGGTGGAAATGATGAATGAGAATCCGAAATATAAAATCCGTATCCACGGCCATACCAACGGCAATGCAGCCGGTAAGATTACCACCTTGAACCGGGATGCTACCAATTATTTTTCTTTAAACAATACCAGCGATGGGTATGGATCGGCCAAAAAGCTTTCGCTGATGCGGGCGGAAATGATGCGCGATTATCTAGTAGATAATGGCATCGATAGTAAACGCCTCCAGGTAAAGGCATGGGGAGGTAAAAAGCCAATTGTGGATAAGTTTCACACCCAGGCCCAGGCGAATGTCCGCGTGGAAATAGAAATTCTGGATAACTAAATGTTGCTGAAATCCAATGTCGTATTATTATCCTATGATGTCATGGCCTGGAGCACATCGTGTTGCGTGATGATGTGTACCTGTTGCTGGTCATCGCGGATTAGCAGCGCCTTGTTTTCTTTATTCAACAACGAGGAAAGTACATCCAATGTGCTGTCGGGTGCAACAAACAGCATGGGCTTGTCCATTACTTCACCCACGGCTTTGGACCGCAATTGCGGATCTTCAATCATTTTCTCCAACAGGCTTGAAGCACTTACACTTCCGGTAAACTGATCGTTTTCCATTACCGGTATCTGGTCAATGCCTTCGCGGTTCATTAGCAGAATCACATCGCTTACGTTTGCCGTAGGTGCTACGGTAACCAGGGTGTCTTTGCCGTTACGTGCCGCAATAATATCCCTGGCTTTTGTGCTGAACGATTTGGTTTCCAGGAAGCCGTGGTCTTTCATCCACTGATCGTTATACACTTTTGCCAGGTAGCGCGTGCCGTGGTCGGGCAGCAGAATTACCATTACGTTATTTTCTTTCAGATTTGCGCGGGCATATTCAAGAGCCCCATGCACAGCCGATCCGCTTGACCAACCTACAAACAACCCTTCCTCGCGTGCCAGCCTGCGGGTCATCAATGCGCCATCCTTATCCGTTACCTTAATGAAGAGGTCAATTGCATCGAAGTTTACATTTTTCGGCAGGATGTCTTCGCCAAAGCCTTCGGTGAGGTACGGGTAGATCTCGTTCTCATCAAAAATTCCAGTCTCCTTATATTTTTTAAATACGGATCCATACGTATCAATACCCACGGAGATGATGGATTGATTTTTCTCCTTCAGAAAAGTGGAAGTTCCGCACATGGAACCACCCGTGCCCACAGTGGCTACATAGTGCGTGATTTTACCATCCGTTTGGCGCCAGATTTCAGGGCCGGTTGTTTCATAATGGGCAGCCGTGTTTGAAAGATTATCGTATTGATTCGGGTAAAACGAATTAGCAATTTCTTTATTCAGCTTGCGGGCAATGGAATAATACGAACGCGGATCATCGGGCGCCACATTGGTGGGACAAACAATTACTTCGGCCCCTACAGCGCGTAGGATATTAATCTTTTCCTGTGATTGCTTGTCGGCCATGGTAAATATGCAGCGATAGCCTTTTGCCGTTGCTGCGAGTGCAAGACCCATTCCGGTATTACCCGAGGTACCTTCAATGATGGTTCCGCCCGGCTTCAGCATGCCCGCTTTTTCGGCATCTTCCACCATTTTAATCGCCATTCGGTCTTTGGTAGAATTGCCTGGATTGAAATATTCCACCTTTACCAGCACCGTTCCGGGAATGCCTTTGAAGACTTTATTCAACTTGATGAGCGGGGTATTCCCGATGGTTTCGATGATTGAGTTTGCGTATTGCATCAGATTTCAGAATTGAACGACAAAGTTAATAATTCCCGGTAAGTCTGCAGGCCTGAAAGGTTAGGGCTGAGTTGATCCAGCCAGGAGGTAGAGTACCGCCATGCGGATGGCCACACCGTTTTCAACCTGGTCGAGAATAACCGAGTGGTGCGAATCGGCCGCATCGCTGCTTAATTCAACACCGCGGTTAATCGGGCCGGGGTGCATCAGCACAATGGGTTTCTTTAAATTATCGAGCATCTTTTTCGTAATGCCAAAGTACAAAGCGTATTCGCGCAAAGAGGGAAAGTATTTGATTTGCTGGCGTTCCAATTGAATGCGGAGTACGTTGGCTACATCGCACCAGGCCAGCGCTTTTTTAACATCTGTTTCTACAAGTACACCTGTTTGTCCGATAAATTTAGGCAACAAGGTAGGTGGCCCGCATACCATTACTTTCGCACCCAGTTTTTGAAGTGCAAAAATATTGGAGAGTGCAACGCGCGAGTGAAGAATATCGCCAATGATGGCTACATTTTTACCTTCAACCTCGCCCAATTTTTCGCGAATGGAGTAGGCATCGAGCAACGCTTGTGTGGGATGTTCGTGGGTGCCATCGCCCGCATTGATGATGTTGGCGCTGATGTGGCGCGATAAAAAGTGAGGCGCTCCGGGGCTGGCGTGCCGCATCACCACCATATCCACCTTCATGGCCAGAATGTTGTTAACGGTGTCCAGGAGTGTTTCACCTTTTTTAACCGAGCTGGTGGAAGCTGAAAAGTTCACCACATCGGCCGATAATCGTTTTTCGGCCAGTTCGAAAGAAAGCCTGGTGCGGGTGGAGTTTTCAAAAAATACGTTGGCTATGGTGATGTCGCGGAGGGAAGGCACTTTTTTTATCGGCCGGTTGAGTACGTCTTTAAAGTTATCGGCTGTTTCAAAAATCAATTGAATATCCGGTGTCGTAATGTCTTTTATTCCAAGGAGGTGCTTTTGACTTAGTTTAGACATGCCTAATCTTTATTTATCAGCCAGATTTTATTTTGTTCATGCCCCTGGGCCTCTAATTCAACTAAAACTTTTTGAGTCGATAAGGTATTTACGGTTTTACCCACATAGTCGGGCGCAATGGGTAAATCGCGGTTGTATTTCCGGTCGATCAAAACCAGGAGTTCAACTTTTGCAGGGCGACCAAAGGCAATCATGGCATCCAGGGCGGCCCGCACCGTTCTTCCGGTAAACAATACATCGTCTACCAGAATTACATGTTTACCTTCAATGATAAAGGGGATGCGTACCTCGCTGGCCTTAATGGGAAGTTCCCTTCGTCTGAAATCATCGCGATGAAAAGTCGCGTCCAGAAAACCAATAGGAATTTCCTTTCGGGTCAGTTTTTCAAGCTTTTGATGGATCATCTGGGCCAGGTAAATACCGCGCGGCTGAAGGCCGAGGATTACGCTGGCTTCGAAATCCTTGTGATTTTCAATGAGTTGTTGACAAAGGCGGCTCAGGGTGATATCCAGCAGGTCCGAATCAAGAATGAGTTTTTTCTGCATAAGCCGGGGCAAATATAACGGTTTTTGGCCGAACCACCGGGTTAGCGATAACTGAGTTTATGAATAAAGAAAATCTGCTTGCCTGAACGACTCAATCGTCTTGGATTAATTTGCTGCATGCCGTAGGCAATAAATTTGTCGTTATACCAGTAATCCAGTTTGTTGAAGCCACTTTCTTCATGCGCCAGAGATTCGGTTTCCGGTTGGTTCAGTTCGTTAAGAACTTTTCCTTCCAGTACTTTATTATCCTGAATTATTTTTGACCGGATTTTATTATTGTACAGGTAGAGTAGGGCAATTTGATCGGGCTGTACATCCATTTTCACAAATTGCTCAAGCTGGAAGGAACGGATGTCATTAATTTCAAAACTGTTGTCCCACAGCAGGTTTCCCGAACCGTCAAAACCGATGATAATGGCGTGTGTGTATTGGTATCCATCGAACACGGTTTGATTGCCGCGAGAACCTACTCCAAAAGTATAACCGGCATCGGTATTCTTATAGCGTGGATAAAAGGCCTCACCCAGCAACACATATTCATTATTATGATAGATGAATTCATGAACCAGAAACCTGTATTGAAACCTGATTTTCCGGCCCTTGATTTTTTTTCGAGCAATGCGTTCTTTTATTCGCTTTTCCCGTTTGGCTTTCATGAATTGAAAGAAATTTTCCAGGTCGGAAAACGGATAGTAGTACAGTTCCTGGTCGGCATCCTGGCCGAGGTGCGCTAAAAACAATCCTCTTGAATACTCTGAATTGCGCTGGCCGTACACCCCGGCAATAAATTGTTGTTCTTGGTTAAGCATGATCATCCGGCCAAAAAGCAAGCTGCTGTTTTCGTGCGGCTTCAACATCTCATTTTGAATCAGGTCGCCACCTGCGGTATAATTTTTTATCCAAATGGTTTTTTGACGATCGAAATTTTTAGAGCCGATCAATATATTAAATGAATCATCCGGGTTACAGTTAATCTGGATCAACTCGCCCTGCTCGTTAAACAACCCGGGAAGCACTTTGCTTTTTAAGGTGTTGAAGTCAAAAAATAGAATTACGGGTATTCGTCCGGCAAAATAACCGCCAATAAGCGCCCCCACCCGCGTGGTGGCAAAGTGGGTGGGTAAAAAGGGAATATAGTTTCGAATCAGATACCGTGAGAAAACGCCCTGGTCCAAATCAACTTCGTAAAGCACGAAGTTGATGGTGGCGAATTCCCGATGATGGAACAGGAAGTATGATTTTGAAGCGCTCCCGGCTTTTTGACCTAATTTAAATTTTCGATCAACAGGAATTATGCCCGACCATTTTTGCTTAAAGGCGGTGTCCAGGTGTATGAGTTGGAATTGCGGGCTTGGTGAGAGCTCATCGATTAACCGATGCAGGATAATTCCCCTATCGTAAGCAGAGAGCACATCGTACTGACTTTCGTTCCGGCCAAGCGTTAATTCTAATCGCTCGTGGCGCTGAAGTTGCGCGGATAGTTTAATGGATACGCCAAGAATTGCAAGATTAAGGAACAACCACTTTATTAATATAGAATACCTGCTGCGTTCCATCCTCTCGTTTTATTTTGTTCCGGATTGAGTGCTGCCCCCAAACATAAAAACTCTTGCCATACCAATGCCTTAAGGAGCCAATACCTTTGTTTTCACTGCGTATCTCATCGTTTTCATCCAGTAATTTTATCTTTACCGCAGCCTCCGTACTTTCTTCATTTTCTAATGTAATGGTTTTTAGCACGAGCTCGGATTCTTTCTTAAATAAAAAAAAGATGCGGTTATTTATCAGACAAAAATCTGCGATCTGATCCAGTGATTGTGCGCGCATGTCTTTCAGTTCAATGGAATAATCCCATTGTGGCTTGCCGGTATCATCAAAAGCAACCAATACCGATTGTGTGACCTTGATTTCATCACTGTTTCTGAAATTATTGCGATTGTTGTAAAAAAAAGGGTTGTATAACCGGTTATAGGTTCCCGGGTAATAACCCCAAAATGGCGAATAATAATTGTATGGCGAGTAACCATACATATAGGGATCGGGATACCGGTTTAAGGTATTGGAGGGAGTGTAGACCTCGGCCAACAAAACAAAACCCGATTCATGTTCCTCAATTTTATAGGGCATTACAAAGTTTGTAAAATCAGGGATCCGGTTTTGCTTGATAGCTTCATGGGTTCGTTCCTTGATTTTTTTTGCGCGTTTCGGATTTTGGTGCTCCAGGTAGCGTTCCAACTGACCGAAAGCCGTGTAGTGGATGCGCTGATCGGCAAACGGGTTAATGGGTACTGCGTAAAATCCGTTCGATTGTTTTGAGCCCCGGCTGCCCCAGGTGCCGATGATGGTAAGATCTTCGCGGATCAGCATGCTGCTCATACCGTTTTGAAGAATGTATTTTTCATCAATGGGAACAACGTCTTCCAGTAGTTCCAGGCCATATGCATCGAACGTTTTGAAAATCAGGTTTTGATGGGAGCGATCACTGCGATTAATCAGGATAGCGTTAAACGTTTGGTTTTGATTAGGCCGAATATCAATCAGTTCGGTCTGCTTTTGAAAAAATCCAGGTAACACTTTCAGACTTTCGGAAACGGGGTTATACAGCAGTATGGTTGGTTCGTTGTTAACATACCCGCCCAGCACAAAGTTTTCGCCTACTTTAATAAAATGCGATAGCCGGAGTACCAACTCAGGACTAATATCGAAGCGTTGAATTTCCGCATGGAAGATTTGAATGGCGATCAGGTCGAGCTGAAGTTTCAGGTTATCGCTCGATCGGAAAAGCAGGTACAAAAAGCCGGGCGTTTGTTCATAGCCCACCAGATTTTTCCGCTGATCAATGTCAAGTTCCAGCGTGTGTATCTCCTGAAGGGTAGTATCCAATAGAATAAGCTCCCAGGTTTTGCTGCCACTTTTGTATTTATTTTTATCGCGCAGCAGCGCAAGGCCGTCTTCACGGAGTGAAATGATGATGAATTCGTTGTCAGAAAATTTCTGTTCCTTCTCGAACCGGTGGGGTTGCCGGAGTTGGCTGCTTACAGAATCCTGGCCGGTTGCGGAAGTTGCAAATAGGATTAGAAGAATGGTTAACGGTTTTACGCTCATGCCTTTTCGCTTAACTCCATTATCCGGTTGGCCTCTTCTTGACTTACCGGCTGCACCGATAACCGGGCATATTTCACCAGGGCCATTGCCGAAAGTTTCTTGTCGGCCTTTACCCGTACAAGGGTAACCGGGTTTTTGAGTTTTTGGTGCGGAGCCAGTTCGATGACCAGCCATGCGTTGTCTTTCGGGTCGGGATAGGCTTCTTTGGTAACTTTGGCAGTACCCACAACCGCTTTTTCAGAACCGGTATGATAAATAAACACCCAGTCGCCTTTTTTCATGGCTTTCAGATTATTGCGTGCCTGAAAATTCCTGACACCATCCCACACAGTTTTTTTGTCGGACACCAGGTTGTCCCAGGAATACGTGTCGGGTTCTGTTTTTAATAACCAATAATTCATGGCAGAAAAAGTTTGTTTTCGAAATTATGAGTATCCGTTTTAAATCCTAAAACCACATAGGTACATAGAGCACATAGGTAATTTATGCTGAAAACTATGTGTTCTATGTTTCTATGTGGTTCAAAAAGTAAATAGTCCGTTCTTTATGACGTGAAACGGATACTCATATTCGAAATTAACAAACTTTCATCAGGTTTAAAGCGGGTATTTGATGAATGAAAATGCCGGGGAAAATCAGAAGACCTAATAAGCCCTCACCAGTTTGCCCTCCATGTAGTTTGAATAGGCCCGATTAGCCACTTTCATGCCACCCGGTGTGGGGTAGTTACCGGTAAAGTACCAGTCGCCCAGATGGTTCGGACAGGCTTTGTGCAGGTTTTCAACCGTTTGGAATACTACTTCGAGTTC
>CAZOYJ010000004.1:0-3794 GCA_964583905.1 uncultured Roseivirgaceae bacterium | reverse complement strand
TAACAATCCGGAAAGCGGATTTGTGGCGCTGATGAAACGACTACGATTTTTTTCGGCTCCAGCCGGTCGAGCATAGTGAGGATGCTTTTTTCCAGTGTGGTGCCGCGCACAATGGAGTCGTCAATAACGACCAGGGTATCCTTGCCGCGCTTTACTACTTCATACGTTGTATCGTAAATATGGGCTACCAGGTCATCGCGGTGCTGATCGTCTGTAATGAATGTCCGGAGTTTGGCATCTTTAATTACAATTTTTTCAACCCTGGGCCTGAAGGACAGCAGTTCTTCCAACGAATCAATAGATGGTTTTCCTTCCAGGATAACTTCCTTTTGTTTATTGATCAAGTAATTTTCAATCTCTGCCATCATTCCGTAAAAAGCGGTTTCGGCCGTATTGGGGATGTAGGAGAAAATCGTGTTTTTTAAATCGAACTGGATGGCGCGCAATACTTGCGGAACGAGCAGCCGGCCCAGTTTTTTTCTTTCCTGGTAAATATCCGGATCGTTTCCGCGCGAAAAATAGATACGTTCAAAGCTGCACGATTTTTTCTCGCCCTGCTCGCGTATGGAATGTAATCCATACTCACCACTTTTGGTAATGATCAGGGCGTGGCCGGGTGTAATTTCTTCAATTTGATTGTAGTCGATATTAAATGCAGTTTTTATGGCCGGCTTTTCGGAAGCCACCACCACCACTTCATCATCGGCATAATAATAAGCGGGCCGGATGCCGTTCGGATCGCGCACAACAAACGCAGAACCTGATCCGGTTAAACCGGCCATCGCATACCCTCCGTCAAAATCTTTGCAGGCTCTTTTCAGAACCCGTTGAAGGTCGATTTCATTTTCAATGATCTCGGAAATTTCCGTGTTGGAATACTTGTCTTTATAAAGCTCAAACAGGTTTTGTACTTCTTCATCAAGAAAGTGCCCGATTTTTTCCATCACGGTTACCGTGTCCACTTTCTCTTTCGGGTGCTGACCAACATTAATCAGGATGTCAAAGAGTTCATCCACGTTGGTCATGTTAAAGTTACCGGCCATTACGAGGTTCCGGCTGCGCCAGTTGTTCTGCCGCAGGAAAGGGTGAACACTTTCGATGTTGTTAATGCCGTGTGTTCCGTAGCGAAGATGCCCAAGCCAGAGTTCTCCGGTAAAGGCAACATTTTCCTTCAGCCACTTTTCATTGTGGTATTTTTCTTTTCCGTCTTTCTGTGCCTTCCGGTATTTGCGTTCCAGTTTTTTGAATAAGGATTCAACCGGGCGCTGTTTTATGCTGCGATACCGGCTAATGTACCTGCGACCAGCCTCCAGGTCAATTTTGATATTGGCTATTCCGGCCCCGTCCTGGCCCCGGTTATGCTGTTTTTCCATGAGGATGTACATCTTTTTCATGGCGTAAGTAGGGCCATACTTTTCGATGTAGTAAGAAAGGGGTTTTCGCAGCCGAATGAGGGCAATTCCGCATTCGTGAAGGATTCTATCGCTCATGGATTATCCATTAAGGCACAAAGTTAACGCTATTCGGTTAACTCATCAATACGATACCGGTGGTAAAATGGGCTACTAATCAGCTTTGGGCAGGGTAAACCAGAAGGTGCTTCCTTTGCCTTCTGTACTTTCAACCCAAATTCGGCCATTGTTCTTTTCAACGAATTCTTTGCACAGCATGAGGCCCAGGCCGGTTCCTCTTTCGTTGGCGGTACCACGGGTACTGTAGGGGCTGGTTTTATCAAAGAGCATGTTCACCACTTCGGGGCTCATTCCAATACCGTTATCGGAAACGGAGATTACCCACTCCTGGTCTTTTTCCGCACCGGTTATTTGAATGGTTCCTCCCTCATTGGTAAACTTAATGGCATTACTAACCAGGTTGCGGATAACCAGGTTTACCGTATTATTATCCGCCATGGCGAACGTGCCCGGGGCAATAGCGTTATTGAAGTTGAGATTCTTGGTCTGAAGCGAGCGCATCATTTCGATGTTCTCGTCTACCATGAGTTTTAGATTTATGCGGGTGGGCTTCAGGTTCAGTTTGTCCATCTGGATGAGGGTCCAGTCGAGAAGGTTATTCAGCAAGGCCCTGGTGTGGTTAAAGCGTACACGCAATTCGGCTAAGGCTTCGGGTAATTCGTGGTTTTCAATGGCGCCTTTATTAATAAGGTCCAATACTCCTGCCAGGGCATTGATGGGTGATCGAAGGTCGTGCGAGATAATGGAGAAAAACTTGTCCTTCACCTGGTTTAATTGCTCCAGTTCAACACTCCGCCTTTTCATTTCTTCCTGATGCTGGAGAAGAAGTTTATTGATTTGCTTTCTGCGTTGGCCGCTGCGGTACACGGTAAAGAGCAGAATAACAGTTAATGCGGTAATCACCACAAAAATATTGCTGATGATTTCCTGCTTTTTGAGTTCTGATTTCCGGAATTCCTCCAGCCGGGTTAAAGCCTCAATCTGATCGTCTTTGGATTCGGTGGCAAAGCGTATCTGGTCGCGAAAAAGTTTTTGTAGTGTTTCGGTGCTGAACAGGCTGTCGCTGATGGTTTTGTGCTGCTTGTAATAGTCGAGGGATCGCTTATAGTCTCCTTTTATTTCCCAATACTGGGCCAGTTGATTGTAACACTTGATTTCAAGAATCCGGGCATTGATTGACTTGGCGTTGGTGAGTGCGTTGTAAATATATTTTTCTGCTTTTTCGAAGTCGCGAATTTTCAGGTATAACGTGCCTCGTCCTAGATCAACCTCGCCAATACCGTATTGATTGTTGGTGAGGTTGTGTAAGGCAAAAGTAGAATCATAATAGGCCAAAGCATTTTTATAATCACCGATCTGCAAATAAACACTGGCAATTTTAATCAGTGTTTTTGGTTTTAACTCCTTTACAGTGGATTCGGGGTTTTTTGCAATGAGCGCTTTGGTTTCGGATATAGACTTTTGCAGGTAGATCAAAGCCGAATCATACTTGCCCATGCGGAGCATGACATCTCCTATTTCATCGAGGGCATACGGACTTCCTTCGAAATCGTCTAACTCCACGCTTCGTTGCTGGGACAGCCGCAGATGCTGAAGGGCAGTTTCATATTGACCAAGTTCTTTAAAAACCCGGCCAACGTTATGTAACACAATATTCATTAATATCGAATCGTTGGTACTTACCTTCCCGGATTTCAATAAGCTATAGGCACGCGTAAGGTAATAGTAGGCTTCATCGTACACGCCCATTTCATGGTAATAATTCCCCATGTTGCTATAGCTCAAGCCAATCTGGGTTGAGTCTTTTAAGGCTACTGCAATCTGAAGGGATTTCGTTTCATAATCGAGTGCCGATTGGTAATCTCCACCTAAATTATGGGTTAGCGAAATGCTTCGGTAGGCCATCCGTTTTAAACGGTCGTTGTCTATCCGGTCGGCCAGGGCTACGGCTTCCTGAGCGTAAGCCAGACTCTTTTTGTAATCTATTAGCGTGTAAGAATTAGCCAGCGAAGTAAGTAAACTTACACGTACTGTATCATGGTTTTTCTTTGCGAGAGCCTGTTCCAGGCTATCAATATAGGGGTTGGATTGACCATTTAATTGAAAAACTGCCAGGGATAACAGCAGTAAGGTGCCAATGATTTTGAAGTACAAATGCTTAAACGAACCAACCAAAAACGACATGCGGTATTGCAGGGTTAAATAATCTGTCGAAAGTTGTCATTAAAAAATGAGTATTTTAACTAAAAAGCAACGAAAACAATACATGACTTATACTAATGTCCCGCAATGGGCAATGGAATAGTCAAAAAAAAACTGCGG
>CAZOYJ010000003.1:0-44954 GCA_964583905.1 uncultured Roseivirgaceae bacterium | reverse complement strand
GTTTTATTTACACTGGAAAATCCTGAGTTCATTCAGCTTCAACAAGAGTACCTCGAAACGAAAGCCCAATTGCAATACCTTGCCTCCGATTATGAACGCCAAAAATCATTGGCCGATGAAAACATTGCCTCGCAGAAGAACTTCCTGAAAGCGGAAGCCGATTATAAGGCCACACGTGCGAAGCATCAGGGGCTAGGCGAGCGATTGAAACTACTAAACATTTACCTGGCGCGGTTGGAGCAGGGTGTGATTACCCCCGACATTCCGGTATTTGCGCCCATCAGCGGCTACCTGTCGAAGGTTAATATCAACCGGGGAATCTTTGTTGATGCAAACGATGTGGCGGTGGAAATTGTAAACACCGAGCACATGCACATTGAACTGCAGGTTTTTGAACGCGATGCAGCCCGGGTACGCGAAGGCCAGCCGATTACGTTCAGCCTTCCGGGTTCAGCCGTTGTGCACTCAGGAGAAGTTTACCGCGTGGGAAAAATTGTTGAAAATCAGGCGCGAACCGTAAACATTCACGGGCACATCGAAAACGAAGATCAAATTGAAAACCTGTTACCGGGCATGTATGCCGAAGCCCGGATCCACGTGTCGAGCGATCAGCGAAAAGCGCTTCCATCCGAAGCGGTTGTATCGGTTGACGGTAAACACGTTGTGCTGGTATTGGTTGATCAGCAGGAGGCATTGTATACCTTCAAGCGGAAAATTGTTCAGGTTGGCGAATTCACCAATCAATGGACTGAGATACTGAACGCTTCCGAATTTAAAGCCGATGATGTTTTTCTGGTGAAGGGCGCGTTCAATTTGGTTATTGAATAGAATGCACACATTAGCTATTCGTAATTTGTCATTCTTTATTCGTCATTAAATAAGC
This sequence comes from uncultured Roseivirgaceae bacterium, assembly GCA_964583905.1. GTDB lineage: Bacteria > Bacteroidota > Bacteroidia > Cytophagales > Cyclobacteriaceae > UBA2336. The sequence goes on along the minus strand of CAZOYJ010000003.1, from coordinate 44,071 downwards.
TTTTGTTGCTTTATTTTCTCTTTGATAAACACTTTAAACTCTGGCGGCCCTAACACGGTGATCTCATCGGCCAGGCCCATCACAAACCGGCCAACGCCTTTGAAGTGCAGCACGGGTCCGTTGAAGACATAACTTTTGCCTTCTTCGGTTTCTTCTTTCTCCAGGTACGGTTGTGAAAGCGGGTACTCTTCGCGCAGCAACACGTACGCCCGTAAACTCAAGCGCAACACCACCCACATTTCTTTTCGTCCGCTAATGCCGAAAATATCGGTGGATGTTTTTTTGTGCAGCTTGTTGAACTTGTAAGGCTTGTTCAGCATAACCACATCGCCTATCCGTTCCAGTTTGAAATATTTACACTGTTTGTCTTTGGTGTCTAACGCCAACACCGATTGAAACCCCTCGCCAAATTGAAACGGTTCAACCAACCGGTCGGTAATTTCCTGGCTGTTGGCCGAGTGGTAGTTTTTCAAAACCACCTGGCTTTTTTCCTCCACGGCTTCCGAAAGCTTGCGGAACATTTTGGCTACGCGCAGTTTTAAAAACTGTTCAGGAACGTCTTTGGCTTCCGAATGAAAAGCAAGTTTCTTCAACAACACACCGCGCAACGGGTGGCCGCTGGCTGCACTTTGAATAAGCTGGCGAAGAATACTGACTTCTTCTAAGGTAAACCGGCTTTCGGGATCTTCATCGGCTTCGCGATGAATGAAATACCGGCCGTGAAAATCCTGGTCAATAATAAAACCGATTTCTTCCAATAATTTAAAGTACCGGTAAATGGTTCGGGTGGTGGTATCCAGTTGCTGCGCCAGTTGATCGATGGTGCGTCCGCCCCCCTTTAACAACCCAATCAATTGAAAAACCCGTAAAATTTTCGCCTGCGGAATCATACGCGTAAAGTACACAAATGACAATTAGGGTCAAATACGAAAGGGTTTTAGCCTGAGAGGCTATTTTTTCTCCAGCAACACCTTTAGCTTTTGCAATTCCTCGAGGTTGTTGAAGGAATGGATATTGTCCATGATGCCTTGCTTTTCGCGGGCCGTCAGGCGCCAGCTTAAGGAAGCCCGTGCATTGTTTTGGCGCAAACTATCCATCTGGCTTAAGATGGGGGCGTACGATTCAACCTGGTATTGCAGGTCAATTCGTTCGATGGGTTTGGTGAACCAGGTCTTGGCAAACCCAAGGTAGGTATCATTAGTAATGTCCTGGAAATTTTCAAAATTATTATACACGGTGCTGATGGGTTGGGAGAAAGCATCCAGTATCGTCTGACTTTCCCGCTGGGTAATTTTCCAGAGTTTGGGTGAATCGCGGATGGAGACCACCACAACACCTGAAGTATTATCGGCAATCCATTCTTTGAAAGAATAGAGGAAGCGCACGGCATCACTGATTCCGAAATTGTCGGAGATGCCGGCATCCATAATCTGGATGGCTGGATCGGTAGGCAAGGTAGTATTGGGCGTGATGTATGGAAACGTAGCGCTCATCCGCAAGGCGGAAAGAAAACGTAAGTTCTCCGCACCTTGATTTTTGAATAACGCCTGGAAATCCACGCCCGCAATTTTCCCCATTTTATAATCCGGGTCGCCCATGATGGCGGAGTTCAGGTAGGAAACCCGCTGGGCAGCAATGTACAACTTGCGTCCGTCATTAATTACGGTAGGCGACAGCACCATCATGGGGATCATGGCCTGTTGTTCAGGTTCGAAGTAATCCGTAACCGGTTTGTCCATGAGGCGCTCGGTAATGGTGTTCAGTTGAACCTCAAACGTATACACCCGATCGCGTTGGTACGAATTGCCGGCATATTCAAACGTGTTGAAGCCTACAAATAAATCGTTGGCGAGTAAACTGAAGATTAACGGGTTAAGATTATCGGTGGAGAGGCTTTCGCGATACGCATGATCGTACGGGTTTACCGGCTCGCCCAATTTTTCCCGAAATTTTAGTTCCCGAAAAAAGCTGGCGCCTATTAACCCGCCAGAAGCCCCGGAGATCATGATGCTCTTTTCCATCAGCCGGCCTTCGGTCAGGCTGTCGGCAACCTGCAGTGCGGTAAGCGTCCACAGCGAAGCACGTTTGCCGCCACCGCTTGCACATAAGAATACCATCTTCGGATTTTCATTTTTTGGAAATTTCTTCCGCCAGTTTTCCAGCATCACCAGGGTTTGTGCCCGGTCGTTCTGAATGGTTGCGCTGTCGTTCAAAGCGGTAATGCTCTCATGCGAGTATGCCGCAGGCGGCACTTCGTAGTTTAACCCAAAGGCTTCGTACCGTTTTGAAAAGAAATCTTCACCGGCCAGGTAATTCAATACCAGGAAGATGATAATGGCCATCGTTGCCGACCAGCCGCCAAACCAATAACTGAAAGCTCCGGAGATCATCACAAAAATAGTCATCAGGATAACCGCACTGGCGGCAGCCGGAAGCTGAAATGCCGGATAATCTTTAAAGATACCCAGCACCACGACCAACGCAACAATAAAGACCTGAATGACCACCAGGTTGAAGTGATTCTGATCGAACACCTGAATAATGGTGCTTTTATCGTAAAAGCCGCTATCGTCTACTTTATGGATTTTAAAATTATAGTCCAGGTAGAAGTCTACCCGCACCTGTCGTTTTTTTGCGATGTCAAGTTTGCGCATGGCGCTGGCTCGCGTTACCTGCACATTTTGCTTTAATTGTTCGTCAATCCGGCATACCACATATTTAAAGATGTCTTTGTTGGTAAACCAGAAATAAACAAAAAAGAGCAGTGTCATCAGTACGTAGCCGCTCAGCAGGCCGGTAAGGTTCAACGTAAGTTCACGGCCCGAGGTAAACTGGTTATCCAGTTGAAAACTGAGAATGTAAAAGATATACGTGATTAAGAAGGCAAACGGGATAATGCTGTTGTTCAGCGCGAACCGGGTAAACGGTCGCGACAAGGCGCCAACAAACGAAAACCGATGCCCATCGGTAATGTAACAGGTAATATGAAACGCAACTGTAAAACCCGCAAGTACAGCGCCTAAAATGAAGAAACTGGTAAAGTTCACCTGGTTTTGATATTCAGGATCTAAAAACAAATACGGTATACCCAGGTATTGGCCAAAGTTTCCGGTAATCATAGCGAACAGCAGTATCCAGCAAATAATCAGCACATGGTTTCGCCTGATGTTGTTCAGCAACAACTGTACGGGGAAGAAGTAGGCGAGTCCGGTAAGTAATGAAAAAATACGCTGCATAATTACCCAATAAGATAGGATTTTTTCTGCATTCGGAATAAATCGTCAGGAGTTGTCATCGGGGTTGCCTTTCTTGCCGGCATTCCCGTATTTGTAACCATGCCCGAAAAAAGCTTTATTCTTTACCGGAGCTCGGCCGGCAGCGGCAAAACCCGTACGCTGGCTAAGGAATACCTTAAGCTGGCGCTCCGGCACCGGGCGGATTACTGCAAGCACATCCTGGCCGTAACGTTCACCAACAAGGCTACGCAGGAAATGAAAGATCGCATCCTGCAATACCTTAACCGCTTTAGTGCCGGCCAGTACGATGCGCTGGCCCGGGAACTCATGCAGGAGTTGAATCAGGATGAGCCAGTATTCCGCGAAAATTGCCATGCCTTACGAAGTTACATCCTGCACCATTATGCCCAATTTTCCATCAGCACCATCGATGCCTTTTTTCAAAAAGTAATTCGTGCGTTTACCCGCGAAGCCGGGTTATCGGGCGATTACCGGCTGGAAGTGGAACAGGATGCCGTGTTGGAAGAAGTGATCAACGAACTGATGGATGAGTTGGGCAGCAATAAAGAATTAACCCGTTGGATGGTGGAGTTTGCCACCCACAACCTGGAGAGCGACAAACCCTGGGATATCCGTCATGGACTGATGAGTTTTTCAAAAGAGATTTTCAGGGATGAGTTTAAGGAAATTGAAACCGCCTTAATGGATGCAACGGCCGATCGCAAATCCTTTCAGGAATTCCGCGCAAAGCTTTGGGCGCAAAAAAATGCGTTTGTTAAACAAGTTGTTCCGGTGGCCACCGAAGCCTTGCGGATAATTCAGGAGCATAAGCTGCAGCCGACTGAATTATCCTACGGAAATAATTCAGGACTGTTTACATTTTTTAACATGTTCCTGGAGAACAACTTAAAAGAGTATAAAAAACCAAGCCCGAGGATAAGGAATCATTTCACTTTGGCAAAAAACTGGCCGTCAAAGAAAGCAACCAACCGGCCTTCGGAAATAATTAAACTGGCCGATGAAAAATTAATCCCCTTGCTGAAAGACTTGCTGAAAATATATGACACCTCCTATTCCGATGCCCTATCGGCCGATGTTGTGTTAAGAAATTTCTATGCCTTTGTTCTCCTTTCGGATATCTCGCGCAAGCTGAAAGAATACAAGGCCGACAACAACCTTATGCTGCTTTCGGATGCACCGAAATTTTTGAATGGGGTAATCGGAAAAAGCGATACGCCATTTATCTACGAGAAGGTTGGATCATTCTACAAGAACTACCTCATCGATGAATTTCAGGATACGTCACGGATGCAATGGGAAAATTTTTATCCGCTGGTGCGCGAAAGCCTGGATTCCGGAAACCGGAGCCTGGTGGTAGGGGATGTCAAGCAGGCTATTTACCGGTGGCGTGGCGGTAACCTGAAGTTGTTGCAGGAACAGATTGAGAAGCAAATCGGCCAAGCCCAGGTGGCGGTAAAGGAACTGGACACCAATTACCGGAGCGCTGAACACCTGGTTAATTTTAACAACGCATTGTTTAACACAGCTGCGACACTCGTGGCCGCTGAAACCGGAAACGTGCTGGCGGCCAACGCCTATCAGGATGTACAGCAACACATGAATAAGGCTGTGGAAGGCTTTGTGCAGGTACAGTTTTTAAAAGCTGAAGAGGAATTAAATTGGAGAGACCTCGCAAAGGATCAGTTGGTTAAAACCCTGGAGCAGTTGCAGGCAGCAGGCGTGAAATTAAAGGACATCGCCATCCTGGTGCGCAGAAACGATGAAGGCCAGCAGTTGGTGGCTCACCTGTTGCAGTACAAGAATTCCGTACGGGGCAGAAACAATTTCAGGTATGATGTGATCTCCAATGAATCGCTTCGGTTGGATGGAGCCGCATCGGTTAATTTACTGCTCAGTGCGTTGCGGTACCTGCATAATCCTGATGATAACATTGCCCGGGCCGAGTTGGCGTATGAGTTTGCGCGAATCCAACGAGTTGATCTGCCCCTGGCCGATGTGTTTGCGGTTACCAATCAAGCGATTTTTGAAAGTTTTTTACCGGTTGCGTTCCGGAAAAAAGATGCGCTCAAAAAGCTGCCGCTCTTCGAACTGACCGAAACCCTGATCCGGATGTTCAACCTGAACCGTCAATCGGGAGAGCTGGCCTACCTGCAGGCTTTCCAGGACCTGGTGTTGAATTTTTATTCGCGTGAACGTAACGACTTGCAGGCCTTTCTCGAATGGTGGGATGAAAATAAGGACACCGACAAAACCTCATTGAAAACCTCGGGTGAAATTGATGCCGCACAGATTATCACGATCCATAAAGCAAAAGGCTTGCAATTCAAATACGTTATTATTCCGTTTTGTTCATGGGAGCTTGATCATGGCGCCAGCATGGGTCCGCAACTTTGGGTTACTACCGATCGGGGTGTTTTTAAAGAAGCCGGTTTTTTTCCGGTGAAGTATGGAAGCGCATTGGAGCACACCTATTTCAAAGAAGCTTATGAGCAGGAGCGCGTGCAGGCATTCCTCGACAACCTTAACCTATTGTATGTGGCCTTTACGCGGGCCGAATTGGGCTTATGGGTAATGGCGCCTCATAAAAAAAACACGGTTGGCAGCCTCGTGCATGCAGGCATTCAGCAAAATGAATCGCTGTTGAAGTGGTGGAGCGAAACGGATCAGCAACTTAAACTCGGAACACTTACTGTACCGAAGGAGGACAGCGGTGATGTGAACCAAACCATTGAACTGAAGCAATACCCAACCGCGCGCTGGCGCGATAAGCTGGTGATCCGTCAGGCGGGTAAAACTTTTTTCGGGGAAGCCGGTGAGCAACAGGAAAAAGTTAAATACGGCATCCAGGTTCATGCCCTGCTCTCCCGCATTCGGTATGCCGATGAACTGGAGCAGGCATTCAGTGAGGTTACAGGTGAAGGCATTTTGTTGTCGAGCCACCGGCAAGCTGTACGGCAACAACTGGAAGAATTACTAAACAACCCGATGATTGCTTCGTGGTTCAGCCGCGATTGGCACGTACGAACTGAAGTGCCGATTTTACTGCCCGGAGGCGAAGAAAGCCGCATCGACCGCCTGCTGACAAAAGATCAACACGCTTTGGTAATTGATTTTAAAACAGGTCAGTCTTCAAAAGCCGATCAGAAGCAGGTAGCCGCCTACATGGAAGTTTTATCCAGGATGAATTTTACACAGGTGGAAGGGTACATTTTGTACATCCGTACCGGTGAAGTGATAGAAGTAAAATCCGGAAAGGCAAAAACCATAAAGAAGAAAGACGATAATCAATTAAACCTGGAGCTGTAACCTTGAATCCATTCCTCTACGATATCGCCCAGAAAATTTATACAGCGCATCCGGCTTTGGAGAACGTTACCCTGGTTTTCCCAAACCGAAGGGCTATTTTGTATTTCCGCAAGCACCTCAGTTCGTTGCTGCGCAAGCCGGCCTTTGCACCCAACCTGCTAACGATTGAAGAGTTTATTGCCGGTTTTTCTCCGTGGCAGGTTCCTGATAAGCTGGAATTGGTTTACCGGCTGTACAAGGCCTACACCCAAACGGTACCGACTCAGGAAGCCTTTGATAAATTTTATTTCTGGGGTGAGATGCTGTTACGCGATTTTGATGAAGTGGACAAGTACCTGGTAAATGCCGAAATGCTGTTCAAAGACCTGAGCCACCAGAAAGAACTTGATGCCAGCTTCGATTACCTCGATGACGAGCAGCGTAAATTCCTGCTCGATTTCTGGGGGCACTTTGAGGAGCGCACCAGCGAACACAAACAGAAATTTCTGGAAGTATGGCAGCATCTGGGCGTGGTGTACCAAACCTATCGTGAACAGTTGCGCAGTGATGGCCTTGCCTATGAAGGCATGCTTCACCGCGAAGTGGCAACGGGTTTACATGAAGAAAGTAGAAATAAATTTCAGGCATCCGCCATCCGGTTTATTGGCTTCAATGCCCTCACAAAAGCCGAAGAGCTGATCCTTTCGCATTTTGTCGATCAAGGCGCTGACGTGCATTGGGACCTTGATGAATATTACGTGAACAACGATGACCAGGAAGCAGGTGCGTTTTTTCGCGAATACCAGGAACATACCCGTTTGGGCAAAACGTTCGATCGCACCGTACCGGCTAATTTCCGCACAGCTAAACTATTTAAAGTGTATGGCGCTGCCCAACCCGTTGGTCAGGCTAAGCTGATGGCGCAGGTATTGGAAGAGCACCTGGCGGCAGGCGCTATTCCCGAAGAAACACTGATTGTGCTGCCCGATGAAAAATTGATGCTTCCGGTATTGCATGGCGTTTCGGATACGGTAGAAAAGCTCAACATCACCATGGGCTTTCCGTTGGGCAGCACACCTCTGTTTAACCTGGTGGAAACGTTAATCGAATTGCAGATTTCACGCAAGCAGGATCACTTCAACCACCGGCCGGTGCTGGCATTGCTGAATCATCCGTATGGCTTTGCAGCCGAGCCTTCTGTGGCGAATGCCAAGCGAAAAGAAATTCTGAATCATAACTGGGTTTTCATCCCCAAAAATTTTCTGGCCAATGGCACGGAACTTCACCGGCTCATGTTTACCGAAGCTGAAGCTTCGAATATTGTTGAGTACCTGCAGGCGATTATTACTTGCATCGGCTCCTTGCCTGTACTGGCGGAATTTGACCGGGAGTATGCGTATCATTTTCTGAAAGCGGTAAACCGGATTGGTGAGGTGCTCGGCAATGCCTATACCGACCTGGCTTCGTTTCTTCGCTTCTTCCGGCAACACATTCGTTCGCAGAAAATCCCTTTTAGTGGTGAACCACTGCAAGGATTGCAGGTAATGGGGATGCTCGAAACCCGTAACCTCGATTTCAAAAATGTGTACCTGCTTTCGCTGAATGAGGGTTCACTCCCTCCGGGCGGAGGTAAAGGATCATACATTCCGTACAACATCCGCAAGGCTTACAGGTTGCCAACCGTTGAACACCAGGATGCCATGTATGCGTATTTGTTTTACCGGGTGATGCAACGCGCAGAAAATGTTTATCTCTTCTACAACACCGAAACCGATATTCTTGGCCAGGGCGAGATGAGCCGTTTCCTGCAGCAACTCTTGTATGAAAGCGGGGTAGCCATCGAATCCAAAACCCTGCACAATCCCATTCAGATCAATCCGGTCGAGCCGATCGTCATTCAAAAAGATAAACAAGTAGTTGAATCATTGGCTAAACTCAATGCCGGCAACCGTTATTTTAAAGGAATATCCCCATCGGCATTGAATGCCTACATGGAGTGCCGGTTACGATTTTTCTTTAAACATGTGATGAAAATCAAAGAGGCCGATGAAGTGGAAGAAGACATGGATGCACGCGTGCTCGGAAATTTTCTGCACGATGTAATGGACACCTTTTATAAGGAGTTGGCCGAAAGAAAAAAAAGTAAGCAGGTTGATGCAGCTGACCTGGTTAACCCGGAAAGTAAAATTGCCGAATTGCTGAATAAACGAATAATTCAGGAATACCGTCTTGATCCGGATAAGCCGGTTGAATACGAAGGCCAATTGCTGATTGTCAGCGAAGTAGTAAAGCGGTTTATTTCCAAAATCCTTGAACGCGACCGGAAGCAGGCTCCTTTTGTGATGGAAGGCGTGGAGGCGAAAGTGGAATACACACTCCCCATTACCGGGCAACCGGGCGAAGTGGTGTTGGGTGGAAAAATTGACCGGATTGATTTTAAGGATGGCGTTCTCCGGATAGTAGATTACAAAACCGGAAGAGATGAACTAAACTTTGACAGCATTGAGTCGCTCTTTGTCCGCGATGGAAAGAAACGAAACAAGGCAGCTTTTCAAACGCTGCTGTATGCGTGGTTGTACACCAAATGCTTTTCCCCACCGGCCGGCCCCATCCTTCCCGGGTTGCTGAACAGCAATATCATTTTTGATGACGAAAAGGAGTTTGGCTTGAAGATGAACAACCAACTCTTAACCGATGTGCGGCCCCACTTGCCTGAGTTTGAAGCGCGGTTACGCGAATTGCTGGAAGAGTTATTTAACCCGGAACAACCGTTTGATCAGACCACACAAATTAAAAATTGTGAGTATTGTCCGTATACGCGGATTTGTTACCGGTAAAATTGTATCCTTAAAAACCTCCGAGGTTTAAAATAGTGAAGCGACAAACCTATTGCTGAGGAGTCCGAAACCTCGGAGGTTTCGTGAATAGTAAGTTACTTAAGATTCCTTTAAAATAGACCTTATTACCTTACCTTAGTAACCAGTACGCCAATCACCTCAACCCACCTTATTGGCTTATGTTCTCCAGCGTAGGTTTTTATTGTCAAAGTTCAGAAGACCGAAAAAAAGAAGCCGCCCCGTTTCCGGAAGCGGCTTCAAACCAAACCCCAACGTACAATCAGGCCGGCCAGTCGTTGGGTGACCCGGCCAGGTTGTACACTTTAAATCCTTTCTTCGCCATATAATGGCAGGCCTGTGCGCTGCGGTTACCCGAGCGGCAAAACAAAAAGTATTCTTTGTTCTTATCCAGGGTTTCAACCTGACTTACAAATGCAGGCGACATCATGTTGAGGTTACGCGCGCCTTTGATGCTTCCTGAACGGAATTCACCCGGAGTACGAACATCCAACAAAATCGCATTGTGCGTTGCAACGAACTTCGCCTTAAAGTCTTTCCCCTTCAGGTTCTCGTAATTTTTAGTGGCAAATAATCCAAACATATATTGAAATTAGTGATCGATTGAAAGTGCAAAGGTCGAAAGTTTACACCCCGCAGAAAGTGATATTAGTCACCGATAAAAAAATTAAACATCGGCTATTGCCGGAAGACTATATGCCAGATGCCCCGCAGATCGCCTTCGGCATACCCGGTAGCCTGATCGGCCGGGTAGCTATCGCGGATTTTCTCCAGGGTTTCCGGAAGAATTTGTTCGTTCGGAATGCCATGACAATTCAGGCACATGGCCTGCATAAAAATGGGCTTAATGAAATGTACTTCGCCTTGGGTAAGGATAATTTTGGTAGAAGGACCTTCTTTTTCAAATTGCGTGAAGATTATCCGCTCCAGGCTATCGGGTTCATTTAACGGGTTGCGATACCGCATGGAAGCCCGCCTGATGGTCGCGTCATTTTCAGCGTAGGTTGAGGTGAGCGATTCAGCGTGCTCGTTGCAAAACGTAATGGCGTATGGAAAACCATGTTCGCCAACAGCGGCCAGCAAGGAATGGCGAAGGGTGTCAAACGTCATCGCTACTAACGCATTACCCCGATTGAGGTAAACCGAATCCGGAATAATTTCTGCTACGGATTGATCTTGTTTTTGGGTACAGGCCGAGAGCAGCAGTACAGCCAGTGCAAAAATGAAAAATGTGTTAGCCGTTGAATTCATCGCCAAATTATTTCTTCTCGATTTTCCGGAGTTTCTTTTCAATGGCTTTCAGCTTGTCTTCCAACTCCATAAGTTTTTTGATGATGATAATATGCGTGTGTTTGGCGTCAATGCCTACCACACTATCGGCACTTTGGATTTGCCCGGCAATGGTTTCGTAATCGCGGTGATCTTTACGAATCAGTCGTTTTTTGAGTTTCATCGGTTTTCTTTTTGGAAGGTTCAAATGCATTCAGCAACAGGCCGCCCATGAGGCCACCGTACAAGGTGCTGTTTATGGGTGAGGAGGTAATGGCACAGCTGCCGCTGTTACACCCGATATAATACCAATACAAAAAGCCTCCCATCGCGCCCAGCGCAATACCAATGCTCCACTTGATGATGATTGTCTTCATACGTTAAGGGATAACACCACAAAGTTAAAGTAGTTCCCGGTTAAAGAATGTGACTTAGATCACGGTAAACCGATCAACGATTACCGTACCAGCAGCACACCACCCCGTTTTTCCTGAATCCCATCCTGCGGCCTGTAAACACTCTTGTATTTTACCACGTAGGTGTAGGTGCCTGCGGGAAGCAATTGCGCTACGTTGTTGTTGTACCCGCCATTCCAGCGGAAGTTGCTGTCCTTCGACTGAAAAACCATCTCGCCCCAGCGGTTGAAAATAAAGATTTCGAAACCATCCGGATCTATAAACAACGGCAACACCCAGAAATCGGAATTGGATCGGTCAGGATCACCCGGATTTACCACGTTGCTGCCCGGGCGGAAGGCGTTGGGCGCAACCAGTCTGGGTTTACACTCTTCCACTACCTGGGTTTCGTCTATCGTTTCACATCCGAATGAGTTTTGTAACACCACCCGGTACAGGCCGGCATCAAAAGCGGTAAACGTTTGCGTGAACACATTTTGCTGGGCCCCGTTGCGGTACCAATCGTAGCTGACAAAGTTTGTCCCGGCATCCAGCACCACTTGTTGGGTATTGGGATCGGGGTTGCCGGGATCCGGGCAAATTAAGGCGCGGTCTGGAAGTGAACCCGGAGTGGAGGGGAACAATACAATCTGGTTTTCGATGAAACGCGAACATCCCGGCAAGGTTCCGGTTAACCGGTACAAGCCGGCACTGTTGGCAACCAGCGTAGGTTGGGTTGCACCTGCAATAGGCGTTCCGTTCAGCGCCCACGTGAAATTTGTTCCGGGCTGGGTGCTGGATGCTGTTATGGTAAACGGTTGCCCTGTACAGGGCGGGGTGGTGGTCATCGACAGTTGCAAATCGCCTGTAACAAAAACCTGTTTTATCGGAGAAATTACCTGGCAGCCCGTAGCCGGGTTGATTACTGTAACCTGGTAATTGGCGCCATTGTCTGCGGGATGGTTAGCGAGTATCGATTGCCCGCCCGGAATTTGCAACCCGTTTCGGAACCACACATAATTGTAGGTGGCGGTTGGGGTTGCTGTAGCGGTTAAGGTAACCTGATCGGCACAGGCATCGGTTTGGTCGAAATCGGCTGCGATGTTGTTGTTAACGAACACGGTAACAGCGGTGTCAAGCGGACAGAAGCCAGCTTCGGTAACGATAACGGTATACACATTATCGCCTTGTGCCGGGGCGCTGGCCGTAATGGTTTGTGTATTCACCGAGCCGATAATTCCCGGTCCGCCCCAGGTCCAGCCGGCTCCGCCATTTACCGTTATCGAAATCGGATTGGTACAAGGATCGGTAGTAAACCCGGTAATGGCTACGACATCATCTTGTGTAAAGGTTTGAGGCGGAGCGGCAAACGTACAGCCGCCTGCCGTCATTTCTACCACATACGTTCCGCTGGGAACACCCGGGGTTGTGAAAGGCGTGCCGTTACCATTGCCGGTGGTAACTACCTGGGCTGTGTTGTCGTCAATAACCCTGAACGTAAACGGCAATGCACTGTCGTGATCTACTTCCAGAATCAGCGGGTCGCAGGTATTTTGCCGAACAATGCTGTTGATCATAAACGCATTATCGTTTACACTTACCAGATCAATAGTAGCGCAATTCGAAACCTGGTCAATCACCACCACGGCATAGGTACCGGAAGCAAGGGCGGTAAGATTCGGATCCACCACCACACCTGCTGCGCGATCAATGCCGTCAGCCGTTGAAGGCCCGGTAACGGTGTAGGAGAATAGGCTGGTTGCCGGAGAAATAATTTCAAGATCAATGGAACCATCGTTTACCAAACACGCTGATGTGGGATTTGCCACTGCAGTAAACAGAGGTGATTCGCTAAACGTTAACACCACCGTATCGCGCACAACACAAGATGTTATGGGATCAGTAACCTGAACAATGTATTCGAATATGCCCGGTACACTGCTCGCCACAGACTGGAATCGGGTGGTGCTGCCCGCACCGCCATTGATCGTCCACACATGCTGTGCATTCGGGTTGGAAGCATCCAATGGAGCCACCGGTTCATTTTGGCAATAGGTAAGATCGGGGCCCAGGTTTACCGGAGGCCGGTTATCAGCAACCAGAATAGAACCCTCGGATGTACAACCACTCACATTGTTGGTGATGACCACGCTGATGATCGCGGGCTGAGATACCTCAATCGTGCGTTCTGTTTCTGTAGTTGACCATAGGAAGGAAAGGTTCGGCAGGTCTGGGTTGGTGGCTGGTGTAGCTTCGAGCGTTAGCAGCCCATCACAAATTACGGGTTGGTCACCCGGTGCAAGGAAAGTTGGGTTAGCTGGCGGTGGAAATATGGTGATGGTCTGCGTCATGGTCGTATCCAATCCGCAACGGTTAAACACCCGCAGTGTAACGATATAATCGCCTGCTGCCGCGTAAGTGTGTTGTACCACTGCCGAATCGGAACCAAACCCATCGCCAAACGACCATTGAAATTCATCGATCGAATCGGTGCCAATTCCGGTAAAGGCTGTGGGCTCGCCCAAGCAAAATCCGGAAATCAACATGCCGGGCTCTTGCGGAGCCACGCCTACATTTTGAATAAAGTTGGGCAGGCCCAGTGTGCTTTGAGTTCCTCCGGCCAACGCATAGCCGTTTAAAATAAAGGTTGAGGTTAGCAACGTGTCGGCATTTACTTGTATGGTGCCGAGAAAGGATTGGTTATTAACCGCAACATAGAGTTGTCCATCCGGGCCGAGTTGAATGGCGCCCAGTTCGGCCGCTACGGGCGCTGCGTTGGGCGTTATAAGCACCGGGTTGCCTTCGTAGTCGATGTAAAATTCACGGAGGAGGGAAGGACTGCCGGTGAGGGTGGCGAAAATTTTATTACCGGCAAATTCAACGCCATACACCTGTCCGGTGGCACTGTTCAAATCGGCCACACGGTAATTGGAGAGTACACCGGTTGCGTTATCAAAATCGAATAGTTCCAGAACATTTGAAACACCCGGTATAGAGAGCGCTACTGCCAGTACGTTGTTGAAGCCCAACTTCATGTAGCCGCGTGCCGAAATTTCATTGTTGAGCGAGTGATCGGAACCAATACTGGTAATAACCGGGTTGCCGATACCGTTCGATGTGATGGGGTACGCCCGGAATGAATTGTTTCCGAATTCATGGGCGATTAACCAGCCATTGTTTCCGGTAATGCGTTCGGTACTGCGCGTAAAAAGAAGTTGGTTGTGTTGCGCAATGCCGCCATCGCCATTGTTAAGTTTAACATCAAACAGCGAATAGCGCAATTCGTACATACCGGTGCCGTGTACTTCCTGGGTGGTGAAGATGTAATACAAGGTCTCGTCTCCGGGTACGGGTATGATCAGGGCGGCTTGTGTTGCACCGGGTTCGCCACCCAAACCGGGAGGCACGGGTGCAGGCGTTACGTCTACATTGTTACGATCAAAAACACGCTGTCCGTCTGTAGAGAAAATAACATTTCCATTGCGGTTGGAGATAACCGCCACACCTTCCGGAGAATTGATCGGCCCCGATATCGGTACCGAGGGTATCTGGTTAAAATCAATGCCGGCATTTTGTCCGAAGTGCCAGATGTTGGCGCGTTGATCCTGCAAGCCGTATTCGCGAACATTCACTCCTGCGTAGGTGCTGCAACCGCTGGCATCGGTAACCACCACATAATAATAGCCGGCTGAATCAGGTGTAAGCGTAGGCCCCGTATCGCCATTCGACCAGATAATGGAGGTGGGCGTGCCGCCACTTATTTCGGCAGTAATCCGAATGTCATCACTGGTGTCATTCGGGCAAGGAGGAATTCCGTTGTTGATAGGGAGCTCGCATTCGCAGGCCGTTGTGTCGGCCACCAGGTTTATGGTTAAATCAAATTGGGTAATGTTGATGTTCGATGAAAAACTTTCAGACTGCCCGTTCAGGAATGCGGTGACGGTAACATTTATGGTGCCACCATTGGTGTAAGTATGCACCGGACTCCATTCACTACTGAAGGAGCCATCCCCCAAATCCCACAGCAGGCTGTCGGCTGTAGGGATAACAGTAGGATAGAAGGAGGTGGCTACATTAGCGCAGTTTCCTGCGGATATAAAGGTAATGTCCAAATCGAATTCGGGTGCTGGAGCAAAAGACGGAAACTGGGTTCCGGAAATATTTGGGTTTGCCGTAAAGGCAATGGGTGTGTGTACCACCAGGCTTGCCACGCTATCGGTTTGGGTGAGTTTACCAATCAAAAAAGGTCCGCCACCGGTTTGCTGATAAATGTGGTAGATGGCCGTGTCGGGCGCCAATTGTAAACCGTAGCTCCGGTTTACGGCAGCCGTCAACATCGGGCTGAGCGATGAACCGGGATTGGAGGTATCGTACCGGAGCACTTGCGCATCGGCACCCGAGTCGTTTAAACGCGAGATGTAAAGGAACCTTCCGGATGGACTCCATTCGGTATCGTACAATGCACCTGCAGTGGTGCTGGCCGAATTAAAAACAAACTGATCGAAGGCTAAGGTGCCTGCTGTATTAACAAAATCAAGAATAACAACATTGCGGTTAACGGTAAGTGGTGACACAGCAATCTTTCCGGTGGCTTCATGGTAGGCAAAGTTGCTGGCTGTTAAATTGAATCCTCCGGTTAATCCCGCAAAGGTGGTGTGTACAAAATTGCCGCCCGGTTGAATATGCGTTACCGTGTAATTGTCGGTGCCGTTTTCGTGGGTGAGCAACCAATAGGTTTCGCCATCGGCATGTGGAATGATCAGCATCGCTTCTGAGCGGCTGTTTGCTGCAATTCCAAACGCTTGGTTTTTGGCAGTCACATCACCGGATGCGGGCGCTGGAAATATCGCATTGCCAAACTGGGTCATGTCAACGGTACTCACCAGTACCGATCCAGCTGTAGTTCCGTTGGCGCTGTTGGTGAAAATATAAAATTGATTCGGTTCATCCGGAATGGGACAAATTGCCACCGGCTGATTTCCCGATGTATTCCCGGAGAGCCCGAAACCATTAGGCATGGTGGTTAAGGTTCCGGTAATGTCGTACACCCGCGAACCATCGGTGTAAAAAACCAGATCGGCATTGTAGGGATTGGTAACCACTGCGCTGCCACCGGTACCAAAAGGAGTTTTCTGATTGGTAACAAGCGAAGCGGTATTATCCGACCGGCTGAAGCGGATCGCGGTGTTGCTGTTTCCAAAATACCAATTGTGTTGCGTAAAATCCTGGGCTAAACTTTCGGCTGCCAGGCAGCAAAACAACATCACCATCCAACGCAAATTCATCATAACCTTCATACTGCTAAGATACCGGAATCAAAACTTAAGATAAAGCTGTTACTTAGGCAAAGTAAAAACGCCCAATCATCACGAAAGTATACAATTTGCCTAAAAATATCGTTAAGAATCCGAATGATCCACCTTTTAAACAGCCCGATGTTTTTTAAATAAGCCGAATCGCTTTAATTTGCTCCGATGGTGAAGGTTAAGTTGCCCGATACAGTTACGTTTTTGATACTCCTGGCAGGTATGCTCACAGTGCCTGCTACACAG
This sequence comes from uncultured Roseivirgaceae bacterium, assembly GCA_964583905.1. Taxonomy (GTDB): domain Bacteria; phylum Bacteroidota; class Bacteroidia; order Cytophagales; family Cyclobacteriaceae; genus UBA2336. The sequence continues at coordinate 27,458 of CAZOYJ010000003.1, read as the reverse complement.
GGTCAAGCACAGGATCCCCAGTTTTCACAATTTTATGCTGCGCCTTTGTATTTGAATCCGGCCATGACCGGATCAACCGACCAGGCACGCGCGGGCATTAACTACCGTAACCAATGGCCGGCCATTGACGCTAACTTCACCACCATGTCGGCATACTTTGATTATTTTATTGAAGACAAGCGCAGCGGAGTAGGATTAATCATCAACCGTGATGTTGAGGGACTTGCCGGGTTACGATCGCTTCAGGTGGGGTTGCAATATGCATACGAAATCAGCTTTACGAAAAACATTGGATTTCGTCCGGGAGCCCAGGTGGCTTTGTTTAACCGCGATGTAAATTTTAACCGCCTTACGTTTGGCGATCAGTACGATCCGGCCACTGGAAATTTTATTTCACCCACCACAGCCGAGACGTTTAACACCAATTTCAATAAAACTTTCATTGATTTATCATTGGGAGGTGTGTTGTTTACCCGCAATGCCTGGCTTGGATTGGCTGCGTTTCATTTAAACCGACCGAATCAATCCATCATCGATGAGGAAAGTCCGCTGCCAACCAAACTGTCTGTGCACGGTGGATTTAAATATAAAATGCGACCGGGTGTAAAAGGTATGGGCATTTACGCACAGGATGCTGAGCGTAGCTTGTCGCCTGTTTTTCAATACCGGCACCAGGGACAGTTTGATCAGCTTGATCTTGGATTATATTTTACTACCGAACCGTTGGTGTTGGGGTTGTGGTACCGGGGTATTCCGGTTAAACCGGTTAACAACTATGCGAACCATGAATCCATTGTGTTGCTGCTGGGCTTTACCAACATTGGCGCCAAGCAGGCGCTCAACATCGGCTACAGTTACGACTACACCATTTCAAAATTAGGAGCAGGCAGTGGCGGTGCACACGAATTCAGCATGGTGTATACCTGGCCGATGCGCGATCCGCGCAAACCACCGAGGGATAAGTTGGTTATTCCGTGTCCGGATTTTTGAACAGACTTCAGCCCTAAGCCCCATGTACTTTCAATATCCGCTAGAACTCATCGGCACGTTCTTCTTCGCCATCTCCGGTGCGTTGGCTATGCAAGACAAAGATCACGACTGGTTTGGTGCCGGGTTTACCGGGTTTCTCACCGCTATTGGTGGCGGCACAATACGCGACATCATGTTGGGGAGTTATCCGTTGGTATGGATCGGTGACATTAATTTTTTGTACGCTGTGCTGATTGGCGTTGTAGCCGCCATTGTTTTCTTCCGCGTCTTCATCAAATGGCGTAGAATGTTTTTGTTGTTCGATACGCTGGGCATTTCCTTCTTCACTATCCTCGGGGTGGAGAAAGCCATTGCCCTCGGTGTTCGTCCCGAAATTGCCGCCATCATGGGCATGTTCACAGCCGTGATGGGTGGTGTAATCCGCGATACGCTCACCAACGAGATTCCGGTAATCTTTCGGAAGGAGATCTATGCTACAGCTTGCCTTACGGGCGCCATTGTGTATTTGATCCTTGATCTGAACACACCGTTGGAGCGGAATTACAACCTGCTCATCTCCATTTCGGTGATCATCTTCATCCGGTTGCTGGCCGTAAAGTTCCAGCTCACACTGCCCGGATTTCGGAAGCAATAGCAAGACGACCTAACTTTCGTTAGGAGTATTTTTCAAAATCTTTGCCTTGGGAATTAGCTATTGCTAAAAATTTTCCGTTTACTTTTGCACTTCAGTAAAAACTAAATTAACCTGAATGACCTTTATCTGACGTTTAACTAAAACCGTTAACAACGAAATTGAAAACACCGATCACCAATGTAAAAGCAGCTACGGCCGCTTTCCCAGCCCAAAGAACAACCCTGTTCTTAACACCAGCCTGTATGGTGACCAGGCGATGCCGACCCACGCGCTTTGTGCGTATCTGATACCGTAAGCCCGATTTTATCGAAAAACAAAATCTTGCGCAGCGTGAGATTTTGATGTGTGCTCCTACCGGTGGTAAACACCACGCCATAGGATCCATAATAATTGTTTGAATGCGTACAGACGCAACACATTGCGTCTCAACCAATATTGAATAAAGAAATTGAAAAATCATTCTATTATCATCCGGCTGGCTACAGCCGATGACAAACCCTATGCAACCGTAATTACGGCTGAAATGGAAGAATCCGCCAAAGCGCGCGGCACCGGTATTGCCCAGCGTTCGCCCGAATACATCGAAAAAAAGATGGAAGAAGGCAAGGCTGTTATTGCTGTTACCCACGAAGGCGCCTGGGTGGGCTTTTGCTACATCGAAGCGTGGCAACACGAAAAGTATGTGGCCAACTCCGGACTGATTGTGTCGCCACCCTTTCGGAAGACAGGCGTAGCTACCGACATCAAGCGTAAGGTCTTTGAATTGTCGCGGCAGAAATATCCGGAGGCGAAGATCTTCGGCCTCACCACCGGATTGGCCGTGATGAAGATTAACTCGGATCTTGGCTATGAGCCGGTAACCTATTCCGAACTGACTACCGATGAAGAGTTCTGGAAGGGCTGTCGCAGTTGCGTGAACTTCGAAATCCTGATGAGCAAAAACCGGACGAACTGTATGTGTACCGCCATGTTGTTTGATCCTGCGGAAGCGGCCGCCAAAATTCAGCAGGCACAACCGGCTAGCATTCAAACGGTGGTTACTGTGCAGGGCCGCCTGAAGAAAAAACGCAGGCGCAGGTTTAAAGGAAACTTTAAGTTGTTTGAACGGTGGGTACGCTTCAAGCAGTTTGTGTTGTTGCGTTCGCGTAACAAGAATGGAAATGAAGTAGTAAAGAAGAAGTCGTTTTTAAGCATATTCTTTTGGTAAGATGAACAAGAAAGTTGTATTGGCCTTTAGCGGTGGATTGGATACTTCGTATTGCGTGAAGTACCTCCGGGACGACAAGGGTTTTGAGGTGCACACCATTACCGTAAACACGGGTGGATTTGATGACGCTGAATTGAAAAGCATTGAGCAGCATGCGATAGCGCTGGGCTCGGCCCGTCATAAAACCGTAGATGAAACCCGGAACTACTATGACAAAGTAATCCGCTACCTGATTTACGGAAACGTGCTGAAGAATAACGCTTACCCGCTAAGTGTGAGCGCTGAACGGATGTCGCAGGCACTGGCGGTAGCAAACTACGCCAAAGAAGTTAAGGCCGATGCCGTAGCCCATGGAAGTACCGGTGCGGGTAACGACCAGGTGCGGTTTGATCTGGTGTTCAATATCCTGTTGCCGGGTGTGGAAATCATTACGCCTATCCGCGAGATGCGGTTATCGCGCAAAGCGGAAATCAGCTACCTGAAAACAAAAGGTGTTGATATGGCCTTTGAGAAAGCCCAATACTCTGTTAATAAAGGCATCTGGGGCACATCGGTTGGTGGAAAAGAAACGCTCCATTCGCTGGGCATGCTTCCGGAGGAGGCCTGGCCCACACCGATTTCGAAAACCGCACCGGAGAAAGTGGTGCTGCATTTTGTAAAAGGAGAGTTGGTGAAGATCAATGAAAAATCATTTTCACATCCGGTAGAAGCCATTCAGTAATTGCAAAACCTTGCCGGTCCGTTTGGCATTGGTCGCGATATACATGTGGGTGACACGGTAATCGGCATAAAAGGGCGGGTGGGTTTTGAAGCGGCAGCGCCTGTGGTGATTATTAAGGCGCATCACGCGTTGGAAAAGCATGTGCTTACCAAGTGGCAGTTAACCTGGAAAGACCAGCTTGCGCAATTTTATGGTAACTGGCTGCACGAAGGGCAATACCTCGACCCGGTAATGCGCGACCTTGAAGCGTTTCTCGCCAGCACCCAGCAACACGTAACGGGTGATGTTCACGTTGAATTGCATCCGTACCGGTTTCAGGTTATCGGCATCGAATCGTCCTTCGATTTAATGTCATCAAAATTTGGCCAGTATGGCGAGATGAACCTGGGCTGGACGGGCGAAGATGTGAAAGGCTTTACCAAGATTTTTGGGAACCAGGTTTCGATTTATCATCAGGTAAGAGCAAGTCATGATGTAAATAAACCATGATTCGAAATCTGCGATTGGAAATCCTTAACCACAAAGGACGCAAAGTGTTGCGCAAAGGGCACAAAGCTGGGAGAGGATTCTTGAGTGCTTTGCGAGTTTACTTTGTGCTCTTTGTGGTTAAGAAAGTATTTAGTACAGAATTTTGATTTAAAATGAGTAAGGAATCTACAATTAGAGCAGGCATTGTTGGCGGAGCCGGCTACACGGGTGGCGAAACCGTCCGGTTGTTGCTCCGGCATCCAATTGCTGAACTAATATTCGTTCATAGCCGGAGCCAAGCCGGGAAACCCTTGCATACGTTACACACCGATCTGATTGGCGATACCGATTTGAACTTTACGGATTCGATCAAGCACGAAACAGACGTTATTTTTCTGTGCCTCGGTCATGGCGAAAGCAATAAATTTCTACAGGAAAACATTCTTCCGGCTTCTGTTAAAATCATTGACTTGAGCCACGATTTCAGATTGGGGAATGAGGTAAATGGACGATCGTTTGTTTATGGGTTGCCCGAACTGAACCGGGAAAAAATTCGGGAGGCGGATAACATAGCCAACCCCGGATGCTTTGCTACGGCCATTCAACTTGGGCTTTTACCGCTGGCCTCAGCCGGATGGCTGGGTGATGTGTACGCCACCGGCATTACCGGTTCAACCGGGGCAGGGCAAAAATTGCAGGAAACCACGCACTTCACCTGGCGTGCCAATAATATTTCTGCCTATAAAACCTTAACGCATCAACATGTGGCAGAAGTCAATCAATCGTTGCAGCAACTGCAACCAATGTATCCCGGTAATTTGCATTTCGTTCCCTGGCGTGGAGATTTTACCCGCGGCATTTTTGTGAGTTCAGTAGTTACCACAAATCAATCCCTGGATGAATTGAACCGGCTTTATAAAACGTTTTATGCAGCCCATGCTTTTACAATAGTTTCCGATAAGCAGGTTGACCTGAAGCAAGTGGTGAATACCAATAAGTGTTTGATCTACCTGGAGAAGGAAGGCGATAAACTGGTAATCCACTCCGCCCTGGATAATTTGTTAAAGGGAGCTTCCGGGCAAGCCGTGCAGAATATGAACCTGATGTTCGGATTGGATGAAAAATCCGGATTGCAACTTAAACCATCCGCTTTTTAAACCGAACCGCATGAAGCTTTTTGATGTATATCCGTTGTTTCCGATCAAACCTGTAAAAGCCCAGGGCTCGTGGTTATGGGATGAACGGGGCGTGAAGTATCTGGACCTGTATGGCGGCCATGCTGTCATCTCGATCGGCCATGCGCATCCCACGTATGTGGCGGCCATCACGGCACAATTGGAGCAAATCGGGTTCTACTCCAACAGCATTCAAAATCCGTTGCAGCAAAAGCTGGCTGAAAAATTAGGGGAGCTTTCCGGCTATTGCGATTACCAGCTTTTTCTTTGTAATTCAGGAGCCGAGGCCAATGAAAATGCGTTGAAGCTGGCATCGTTTGTTACCGGAAGAAAAAAAGTAATCGCATTTGATAAAGCCTTTCATGGCCGTACTTCAGGCGCGGTATCGGTTACCGATAATCCGAAAATCCATACGCCTTTTGACAAACAACACGAGATGATCTTTGTACCCTTGAATGATGAGCAGGCTTTTCTGCAGGTATTCGATGACCGTGTGGCGGCAGTAATCATTGAAGGAATTCAGGGCGTAGGCGGTATCCGTGAACCCGAATCCTCGTTCCTTCAGTTGCTGGAACAACGGTGTAAGGAAGAAGGCGCGGTATTGATCCTCGATGAAATCCAATCCGGGTACGGAAGAACCGGGAAATTCTTTGCGCACCAGTTTGCAGACATCAAACCTGATCTAATCACTATAGCGAAAGGCATGGGCAACGGTTTCCCGGTAGGGGGTGTGCTCATTCATCCGGAAATAAAATCGTGGCACGGCATGCTGGGCACAACCTTCGGGGGCAATCACCTGGCGTGTGCAGCAGGGTTGGCTGTACTGGAAGTGATGGAAACAGAAAAACTTATTGAAAACACAGCAACGCTGGGCGCTTACCTGGCGAGCAAGTTGAAAGCCTTTCCGGAAATACAACCCTTGCGTGGCAAAGGATTGATGCTGGGATTTGATCTTCCGGAAGAACGGAGATCGACCCGGAGCGATTTGTTGAATACCCATCACATTTTTACCGGAGAAGCAAAGCCCAATACCATCCGGTTGTTGCCTTCGCTGGCCATCACAAAAAATGAAGTGGATTATTTTATAGATGCCTTACAGAAATGTTTTCAAGTACCAAGCACAGAGAAAATAAAAGGCGCATGAGAAATTTCATCTCAGTAAATGACGTTCAAGATCTGAATGCGTTGGTAGCGAAAGCGCTGGCCTACAAGACCAATCCGTTACAGGATAAAACATTAGGGGCCGGTAAACGGATGGGCTTGTTGTTTTTGAATCCCAGCATGCGCACCCGGTTAAGTACACAAATTGCAGCAGAGAACCTGGGTATGAGTACCCTCGTGTTTAATGTGGGATCGGAAGGCTGGGCCCTTGAATTTGACGAAGAAGTGATAATGAACGGTACAGCAGTTGAGCATGTAAAGGATGCCGCCCCTGTGCTGGGAAAATATTTTGATGTGTTAGGGTTGCGCACCTTTCCGGTATTAAAAAACCGGGAAGAAGATTATTCGGAGGTATACATCAATCAGTTCATCAGGTATTCCGGTATTCCCGTAGTGAGCCTGGAGAGTGCAACCCTTCATCCGTTGCAAAGCCTGGCGGATATCATTACCGTGAAAGAGACGTTTTCGGAAAAGCGCAAGCCAAAAGTAGTGCTAACCTGGGCGCCTCATGTCAAGGCGTTACCACAATGTGTTGCCAACAGCTTTGCTCAATGGATCAATGCCTGGGGCGAAACAGATTTTGTGATCACACATCCGGAAGGTTATGAACTGGATTCAATTTTTACAACAGGCGCTTCGGTTACCCACAATCAGGAGGAAGCCTTACGGAATGCGGATTTTGTGTACGTGAAAAGCTGGAGTGCCTATACCGATTATGGTAAGCAGTTGAGCCAGGATGCCGCGTGGATGGTGACGAATAAAAAACTGGAAGCTACTAACCGTGCCCGGGTTATGCATTGCTTGCCGGTGCGCAGAAATGTTGAATTAAGCAGTGAGGTACTGGATAGTTCAGCGAGTTTGGTAACCCAGCAGGCAGGCAACCGGGTGTGGGCTGCGCAGGCCGTATTGAGTCAAATTTTGTCAACGATCAAGACGTAAAGAAATGAATAAGCTATACATCATCAAGATTGGCGGGAATGTTTTGGATAACCCGGTGGCTCTGAAAAAATTCCTGGCTGATTTTTCATCCATTCGCGAACCGAAAATTCTCGTGCATGGTGGGGGAAAAACCGCCACTAAATTGGGTGAGCAGTTAGGCCTGCAAGCTACGTTTGTAAAGGGACGAAGAATTACCGATGCCGGAACCCTCGACCTGGCTACCATGGTATATGGCGGCCTGGTAAACAAGCAACTGGTAGCTCAACTGCAACAGTTGGGATGTAACGCCCTGGGTGTAACCGGAGCCGATGGAAACCTTATAAAAGCTGTAAAGCGGCCGGTAACCGATATCGACTTTGGATTGGTTGGCGATATCCAGGCGTCCGATGTGAATACGTTGCTCCTGTACTTTCTCTTACAACAGAATGTGATACCGGTTTTTGCTCCCTTAACCCATGCCGATGGCACCATGCTCAACACCAATGCCGATACGATTGCTTCGGTGCTAGCCATCGCGTTAAGCAAGCATTTTAATGTGCGTTTGATTTTCTGTTTTGAAAAGAAAGGTGTACTGATGAATGTAAATGATGAATCGTCTGTTGTTCAACACCTCTCCGAGAGCACCTATAAAGAATTACTCAGCCGGGGCGTGTTTGTAGATGGGATTTTGCCAAAGCTTGAGAATGCCTTTGTTGCGATTAATGCAGGTGTAAAGGAAGTGTTAATTGGCGATGCTACACACTTGCTTCGCAACACCGGCCAGGAAACGGAAGGAACACTTGTTGTAAAGCAATGAATCCGGCAGCGTTTGATGAAGCTTTAACGTTATTGCGGCAGTTAATCGCCACACCTTCCTTCAGTAAGGAAGAATTTAAAACGGCTGAACTGATCGCTTCGTTTCTTGACCATCATGGTGTGTTGGTTAACCGTTCCGGAAACAATGTGTGGGCCAGTAATAAATATGTTGACACGTCAAAACCTACCATCCTGCTGAACTCGCACCACGATACCGTAACGCCCAATCCTGGCTATACCCGCAACCCGTTCAACGCGGAGGTTAGCGATGGAAAACTTTTTGGATTGGGGAGTAATGATGCGGGCGGAGCGCTGGTGGCACTGATCGCTGCGTTTTTACATTTTTACGAACATGAAACGCTGAAGTATAATTTTGTGCTGGCAGCAACTGCCGAAGAAGAAATTTCCGGAACCGGTGGTGTTGAAAGAATCTGGAACATGTTACCAGCCATTGACTTTGCCATTGTTGGCGAGCCTACCTTGTGCCAAATGGCCATTGCTGAAAAAGGGTTGATGGTGTTGGATTGCCTGGTGAAAGGCAAGGCCGGCCATGCTGCGCGCAACGAAGGTGAAAATGCGATTTACCATGCACTTAAAGATATCGAATGGTTTCGCACGTATCGCTTCCCGAAAATTTCCGAAACGCTGGGCGAAGTAAAAATGACGGTTACGGTTATCGAGGCTGGCAGGCTGCATAATGTTGTTCCGGCAGAATGCCGCTTTACGGTGGATGTCCGGGTAACGGATGCCTATACCCTGGAAGAAGTGCTGGCCATTATTCAACAACAGGTTTCATGTGTGGTTACGCCACGCTCACTCCGTTTAAAACCTTCCGGTATTCCGGGTGATCATGCATTGGCAAAAGCTGCGGATGAATTGGGTATTGAAAAATTTGGTTCACCCACCACATCCGATCAGGCCCTTATTCCGGTGCCCTCGGTAAAAATCGGTCCGGGCGATTCGGCCCGATCGCATAGCGCGGATGAGTTTATTTATGTGGATGAACTGAAGCAAGGAATAGAAACGTATATTCGACTTATTGAAAACCTATAAAAATCGTTTGCAGTTTCCGGTTAACCGGGAACAGGAAAGCGGCAACTGAAATGAAACTCTGGCAAAAAGATAAAGACTCGCTGAAAGCGGTGGAGCAATTCACGATCGGGAAAGACCCGGAGATGGACCTGTACCTGGCGCGTTTCGATGTGTTGGGGTCGTTGGCTCATATCCGCATGTTGGAGTCGGTTGGTTTGCTGGAACCTAAAGAATTGGAAAGTTTAACAACTGAACTGAAGAATATTTATTCCCGGATTGAACGCGGTGAGTTTAAGGTTGAAGCAGGTGTTGAAGATATTCATTCGCAGGTGGAGTTGGAGCTGACCAAAAAGCGCGGAGAGGTGGGCAAGAAAATCCACAGCGGCCGTTCGCGCAACGACCAGGTGTTGCTGGATATCAAGTTGTATTTGCGGTTCGAGATGGAGCAAATCGTTACCCTTGCCAAAGATCTATTTGATTTGTTGATCGCACAAAGTGAAAAACATAAAACGGATTTGCTACCAGGCTATACCCACCTGCAACTGGCCATGCCCTCATCGTTCGGGTTGTGGTTCGGGGCATATGCCGAAAGTCTGGTGGATGATGTGATTACGCTGGAAGCCGCATACCGTGTGGTAAACAAAAACCCGTTGGGGTCGGCAGCCGGTTATGGTTCGTCTTTTCCGTTGAACCGGAAAATGACTACGGAACTTCTGGGCTTTGATGACCTGAATTATAACGTGGTGTACGCGCAAATGGGCCGCGGCAAAACCGAACGCATTGTTGCTTCGGCCTTAGCGAATGTAGCGGCAACCCTCGCAAAGCTTTCCACCGATGCGTGTTTGTTTATGAACCCGAATTTCGGGTTCATAAGTTTTCCGGATGAATTAACTACCGGTTCGAGCATCATGCCCCACAAAAAAAATCCGGATGTGTTTGAGTTGATCCGCGCAAGAGGCAATCAGCTTCAGGCGCTTCCCAATGATATTGCACTTACCACTGCTAATCTTCCTTCGGGGTACCACCGCGATTTGCAGGTGCTGAAAGAAATGCTCTTTCCGGCCATTCAGCAGTTGAAAGATTGTTTACAGATGATGCACCTGATGGTGTCGAACATCACTGTAAAGGAGAACATCCTGGACGATGAAAAGTATACCTTCCTTTTCAGTGTGGAGGAAGTGAACAAACTGGTGTTATCCGGGATGCCCTTCCGGGATGCGTATAAAAAAATAGGATTGGATATTGACAAAGGAAATTTCAATCCGGATAAAACCCTTCAGCACACGCATGAAGGCAGTATCGGTAATTTGGCTTTGCCTGAAATTCAGCGCATGATGGCAGAAGTAGTGCAGCGATTTAACTTCAGGAAAGTTCACGAGGCCCTGGGGAAATTGATGCGGTAAAGACCTCCCGTTTTTCGAATCGGTTTTGTAGCCTTCTATGAAGAGCCATCCCTCAGTTACCTTCTGTAATACATCCCCCGCGAAGCTGGCAACGTATCTTTGAAACCGAACCGTTCATACAATCGGTTGGCGGGGCCATCGGCAATTAAACTGATGTAACAGGTTCGGGGCAGACGGGTGTTGATGAAGTGCATTATATCCTGCATGATCAATTTCCCGAAGCCCTGTCCCTGGTATGCGGGCAGTACACATATGTCGACTACCTGGCAGGCGGTACCGCCATCGCCTACTACACGCCCCATACCGATGTACGTTCCGTTGTCATCCTTCAGGCAGGTAAAGTGCAGGGTATTGTTGAGCCCGGTCTCGGCCGCTTCATCCGATTTGGCCGACAGGCCCGTGGCGATGCGCAGGTGCTGATAAACAGCATTAGGCAGGCGTTCGTTCGAAAGGGAAGGCATGGTGAATCAGGATTCTTTTGATATTGAATTTTCAGAGTAAAGAGCGTAATGGCAGTTAAGCTTCGTGAGCAATTCTTAATACTTTGCGTATCAGTTCTTCTGATAACCTAAAATCAGTTTTTTCTATTTGATTTAAGAGGGGTCTGATTTCCTTGATCAAGCCGACATGTTTTGCTTCAATAAGAATACCCAAAGTTCCCGTATATCTTAATCCGAGTCGCTTGGCATAGTTTCGTGCCTTTAAGTCATCAAGAACGAGAAGCGCTTCCTCGATTTGAAGCCCTAGTGCAAGGGCACTGGCTTCGCCAACATCAATATGGGCTTGGAGAATTTTTTGATACACGTTATCCTGGATGTTTTCAACATGCATCCATGAGGGCAAGGGCTTGTTGAATTCAGCTGCAATGATCTGGGTGATTATAACCTTATCAAAAAGTGATTCAAGGAGATCAAGCTTTCCTAATTTATCCAAAAGAATCAGGCAACTGGTGTCACTTACGATAACGCTTGACATTTTCTAGGTCTTCCTCTAATTCTTCTGGTGGGAAATTGAATATGGATACGCCATAACGGCCAAGAATTTCCGCGAATGCACGTTTAGAAAGTCCAGCGAGTTCAGCAGCTTGCCCAAGGGATAACTTACCTTTTTCATAGAGCCTTGAAGCCATATAAAGGACCAGCTCATTATCCTCCAGTTGAACGGTGTCAGGTATATGTATGGTTAGAGTTCGCATAATAATTCTGCCAGATGCTAAGGCTTCTTATTATTAAGATACGAATATAACAAATTGTTTTTTAACACATTATTGAGCCGGATTACTCATATAAGGAATAACCCCTCAAGCCCGCTGAAGGTTCAGGGCTATCCATTAATTCCATGAAATTACAGCGCCTCACCAATTTATTGATTATTACCAAATCCTACTATTTTTGCCCCCGTTGTTTTCAAAGCCTATTATGCAGCCACAGGAAATTTTAATACTCATTCTTACCATTGTTTCGGTGAGCTTTGTTTTTGACCAGGTATTGGATTATATCAACCTGCGGGCTATTCGCACGGACCTTCCGGAGGAGGTTGCTTCCTTTTATGATCGTGAGAAATATGCGAAGGCACAGCAGTATCATCGCGAACTTGGCAAGTTTTCGTTCTTTACATCTTCGTTCAGTTTTGCCGTATCGCTCACGATGTTGTTGCTGGGTGGTTTTGGTTGAGTTGATGGATTACTCAGGCCTTACATCGATAATGACATTATTCTGGCCCTGGTATTTTTTGGCGTGCTCGGTATGGCTTCCGATATCCTGACTATTCCGTTTCAATGGTACAGCACGTTTGTAATCGAAGAGAAATATGGGTTCAATAAAACCACAGTAAAAACTTTTATCAGCGATAAGCTGAAAGGCTATATGTTGGGCGCGCTGATCGGAGGAGGTTTACTGGGCGCCATGATTTACCTGGTAAATACTATCGGTCCTAATTTCTGGATATGGTTTGCTATACTGGCCACTGCTTTTATGCTGTTCATGAATATGTTCTATACAACCCTGATCCTTCCGCTCTTCAATAAGCTTACACCGTTGGCGGATGGAGAACTTAAAACAGCCATTGAAGATTTTTCAAGGAAAATTAATTTTCCGATTACCAATATTTTTGTGATAGACGGATCGAAGCGCTCAAAGAAAGCCAATGCATTTTTCTCCGGTATCGGCAAAAAGAAAAAAATTGTATTGTACGACACGTTAATTGCCAATCACACCACCGAAGAATTAGTGGCCGTATTGGCTCATGAAGTGGGGCATTATAAAAAGAAACATATTGTGTGGAGCCTGGTGTTATCGGTGGTGCAGATTGTGTTTACGCTCTTTGTGCTTTCGCTGATGGTGTTTAATGAAAATCTTTCCCTGGCCCTTGGCGGACAAGCACAAGCGATTCATTTGAATTTGTTGGCGTTTACTATTTTGTTTTCACCGATTTCGGCTGTTACCGGTTTGTTTATGAACGCGTACAGCCGTAAAAATGAATTTGAAGCCGATGCTTTTGCAAAAAAAGCCTACAGTGGCAAGGCGTTGGCCGATGCGCTGAAAAAACTTTCGGTCGATAATTTATCGAACCTGTATCCGCATCCGGCTTATGTATTTTTTCATTATTCCCATCCACCATTGTTGAAACGGTTGGAGCGAATCACGTAAATTGAGTTTGTTTGTTTTTTCATTTGATAACGATATGCTTACCTTTCACACTCACCAAAAAATAATCATCTTTATCGGGGCTTTGTTATTTTCCCCGGAAGGATATTCCCAAAAATCAAGTTTTGTGCCTGGTCAGATTATTACGAATACAGACACTATAAAATGTTTTGTGCGTGAACAGATTGTATATTCTGGTCAAATTGAATATAAGCTTCATGTAAATGATGCTAAATCAAATAAAATAAATAGTGATGAAATAATTGTTTTGAAGGTAGCTAACGATGAATACGCTCAGGTAACATTTAATAGGAAACCGCATTTGATGAAAAAAATCAGCCTTTTTGATAATCCTGTAACTTTATATGAGAATTCAAGTGTGGGGAGTCACCCAGCAATTGGACCGGCAGGCTTAGGGGCAGCCTATACATCTGTCAGTTCAACATTTTACATAGTAAAGGGAGTTGAAGTATTTAAGCTTGATCGCGGTGGATATAAAAAACGATTACTTGAAGCGATGGGTGATAATAAAAAGATTGAAGAAAGAATTAGGGAATTGAAATTCAGTGATTTGAAATTTCGACTTGGCGCATTAGTGACCGATTACAACATTGCAATGAGATTCACTCCTAAATAAAAATAAAAAATTCAAAAAGGATCGACTGGAATTCCAATTACCTAAAGTGATAGTAAAAGTTTAATTCTCCGTGGATCTATTCTTAAATAATCCACATGCCCCATCCATTTTTTATCTGCCGAAATCAAATGCAGGTGTAAAAAGGTGTCGTGATGGGTAAAAATGGCCTTGTGTTTTGTAGAAAAGAACCCCAGAATTTCAACGGACTCATTTTCAAGTGTATAATTCCGTTGCCCGACATGGGCTTCATCGGGTGAACTAACGGATGATCCGGGTGGTAAATTAACTACGTGAATGATGGCTTTATCAACTTCGCCCTCTAACCGGAAGAAAAAGGGCTGTGTTTGCCTGGTTGTTTGATGCAGGTACGTCTCCACCTGTTGTAAGGTTTGAATGGTATCGGGTAGATTGACTTCTTTCCATTCGGCTATATAGGCGTATGCAAAGAATGGTGCTTTTGCTTGGTACGATTGAGCAATGCGCATGGAGGAATCCGTTTCAACAGTTGACAGGTATGACGTGCCATCCAGGATCAGAATTTCACCGGCCAGGTTTTCAACCGGCCCCAATCCGAAAAGGTTCTTTTTATTTGAAATCGTATCGAGGGCAATTATACCCGAAAGTTCACCCTTCATCATTACGTTGCGCATTATACCGACAATTGTGATGTGATTTTGAGCAGCGTTGTTTTCCTGCCGGAGGTTCGATGTGCAGCTAACCTGAATGAGTATAAGCAACAGGAAGAGGCGTATCGTAATCATTACGTTAATCGCTTTCTGGTTTTTTAGAGTCCAACTTGCAAAAGTTATCCATGCCCAAATGCATCAACGCATCACCGGCATTAATAACCGGGATGTTATTTAACCCGATAACATACGCGGTTTCAGGGGCGAGAATTTTTTCCTTGAATTCGCCAAACGGATCGGTAATGGTGCCAATCCATTCGCCTTTGTGTACAAGTTGACCGCTTTGTACGAGTGATTGAAACAACCCGGCATATTTTGCCCGAACCCAGGTGGTGCTCCAAATGATTTTACTGGGTTCTTTAGCTTCGGGCGACCAATCAATCATACCCAGGTAATTCATCAGCCTGAGTGTACCGGCAATGCCCTCTTCAATAGCGTGATGATCGAACCGTAACGACTCACCACCCTCGTACACAATAATGTTCTTGCCTTTTTTGGAAGCTTCCCTTCGAAGTGAATTTGGCCGGAAGGGAGCATCAAGTGTAAAGGGAGCGTTGAACGCATTGGCCAACTCCAGATTTTTTTCATTGTTCAGTACAGCACGCACCTGCGGATAGTTGGTACGCATGGCGCCACCGGTATGGAAATCCACACCGTAGTCAATGAAGGGAATGATCTGATGCGTCATATTATAGGCAACCCTGCTGGCGAGCGATCCATTTTTGCTTCCCGGAAAGGAACGGTTTACATCTTTGCCATCGGGCACTTCGCGCGAAAAGTTTAAGAAACCATATACATTTACTACAGGCATACACACCACCGTGCCGCGCTTGGGTTGGTGCAGGTTTCCGTCCAGAATTCTTCGCACAATTTCAAGCCCGTTGATTTCATCACCGTGCATACCGGCCATCAGGGCTAATACCGGGCCATCCTCCAGTCCGCGTGAAACGTAAATAGGTGTATCGATTACAGTATGGGAAGGCAACCGCGCAATGTTGATTTTGATTTCCTTAAACTCACCCGGTTTGATTTCCTGGTTAGCAATTTTTACAACACGCATAGGGCATCAGGGCATTTACATTTTGAGGTCAGGATGCGATCAGGCATTCACTTTGTCTTTTTGGATTTTTTTCTTTCCGGCATTCTTTTCCAGGTATTCAAAAACTTTACCGGCAATATCAATTTTGGTAGCTGTCTCAATTCCCTCTAATCCTGGAGATGAATTTACTTCAATTATGAGCGGTCCACGTTTGGAGGCGAGCATGTCTACACCGATCTTTCGGGCAGCCATTACAGCGGCAGCTTTTTCGGTACGCTTTAGTTTTATGACGGATGCTTTTCCGCCCCGGTGCAGGTTGGATCGGAATTCACCTTCACGGGTGGCTTCGCGTTTCATGGCGCCCACCACTTCGCCATCAACCACAAATGCCCGAAGGTCTGACCCGCGCGCTTCTTTAATAAATTCCTGTATAATAATGCGGGCATGCAGTCCGTGGAAAGCTTCAATAACCGATTGGGCCGCTTTTTTATTTTCGGCAAGCACTACGCCTAACCCTTGGGTGCCCTCTAATAATTTAATCACTACGGGCGCGCCACCAACGGCCTCAATGATTCCTTCTGTGTCGCGGGAATAATCCATGAAAATGGTTTTGGGTAATCCTAAACCTGCCCTCGACAGAATCTGCAAACTACGCAACTTATCACGCGAACGAATGAGAGCCTGCGATTCGATGGCGGAAAAAACCTTCATCATTTCAAATTGCCGGACAACGGCCGCACCATAAAACGTTACCGAAGCTCCAATACGTGGTATGATGGCATCAAAGTAATCCAGCCGCTTACCGTGGTACAGCACGATTGGGTTTTTCTTTTCGATGAAGAGCACACACTTCATGTGGTCAATAATCTCCACGTTATGCCCGCGTTTTTCACCCGCTTCCTTCAGGCGCCTGGTGGAGTAAAGTTTTGCGTTGCGGGAAAGGATGGCGATGTTCATACCTGGGCTACTGAATTTTTTTTATTGAGCGTGCGTTGGCTTTCTTGTTTCTGTAAGATAGATTTTTTTTCGAGACATCAATCAGAAAGCGCTTTCGGAGAATTTTTCTACCCAGCAAGATCGGAAAGCGAAGGGCATCACGATCGCTGAGTGAAAAATCGGTTACAATTTCCTGCCCGAAGAGTTTAACGGTAGTTTTAATGATGTACCGTTTTTCGGCAATTCCGAATGAGTTTTTGATGCTGCCTGACGTGAACTCCTTAAACACAAAGGTCATCCCGGTAAACTCGGGATGTTCATCATCCATCAGTACAAATTCCAGCGCACCATTCACCACTTCGGCCCGTGAACAATGCAGGCTGCTGGTATAGGCACCCGTATCAATCTTAGCGTGTATATTGTAGAGTCCCAGGCCCGGCAAGTCAACCCGGTCGGAACGGCCTAATGTTTCCATGTGAATTTTTTCAAGAGTAAACTACCGGATTTTAACGGAAATAAAAAAGCCTTGCACTAAACAAGGCTTTTGAAACCGTATAGTTTAAGGGCATCTTCTAAAAACTCAAAATTTTTCATCTTCCTCCCCTTATTCCCCTCAAGAGGGTAACAATTGGAGAGTTTTTAGAGATGCCGTTAATCAATATTTCAATGGAATTTTTATTAATGTGTTTTCCCAGGCCAGCATCATTACCGCTGTATCGCCTTTGCCATCAAACATGATCGTAAAGGTTTCAACTTCTGATTCAGTCTTTCCGGCTGGCACTTTAAAACGCACCACATCTTTGGATTCATCGTAGGCATAGGCTCCCCAGGTGTCAAGCCTGGAGTTGAGTATAATAGTCCATTCGGTTTTATCGGGAATCGTGTACAACGAATAGGTTCCCGCTTTTACCGTTTTACCACCTAAGGTTATGTCTTTATATAACTTTATTTCGGTGGTTTCATTGGCGCCTGTTCTCCAAACTTTGCCGTAGGGTTCAGTACCGCCCAACATGGTGCGACCTTTTTTTGAAGGCCTGCCGTAAATAACCTTAATGAGCGGATCGGCATTTCTGCCATCGGGCCTGAAGTAAGCAATATCAGCAGGGCTTGCATCAGGCCCCGGAAATTTTTGGGCTGCACTTTGTTCCACGGCTGCGCATGAAATCAACGCGGTGATGATCAGAAGTTTTACTGTTTTCATCTTTTTTGTGATTTTAGTTGGTAAAGTTATGAATAAAAAGTGCCCCGTGTTGAGAGGGGCACTCTGTAAATTTGACCTGTAAACTGTTAGTAAAACGTGTGTTTTACACAGATAGTTTTACTATTTCACCGAATGATAGAAAAAACTTTTTCAGAAAATTATCTTCCGAATGGGTTAATAGCAGACAAAGCGCGTTTTCCGCCTCCCATTTTATTCATGGTTTTCATCATTTTACGCATGTCGTTAAATTGCTTAAGGAGTTGATTGACCTGAGGTACCGAGGTGCCGCTGCCTTTAGCGATGCGGTTTTTCCGGCTTCCGTTGATCAGATCGGGGTTTTGGCGTTCTTCCAGGGTCATGGAGCGAATAATAGCTTCCACCGGCTTGAATGAGTTATCATCTATATCCACGTCTTTCATCGCTTTGCCCATTCCGGGTATCATGCCCAGCAGGTCTTTCATATTGCCCATTTTTTTGATCTGTTCAAGCTGACCCAGAAAATCGTTGAGATCAAACTGATTTTGCCTGAGTTTTTTATTGAGCCGCCTGGCTTCATCTTCGTCAAAGGTTTGTTGGGCTTTCTCAACCAATGAAACCACATCGCCCATGCCCAGAATCCGGCCCGCCATCCGGTCGGGGTAGAAGCGATCGAGGGCGTCCATCTTTTCACCGGTGCTGATGAATTTAATCGGTTTTTCAACCACTCTGCGAATGGACAGGGCTGCTCCACCGCGGGTATCACCATCCAATTTCGTCAACACAACACCATCAAAATTCAGGCGCTCGTTGAAGGTTTTGGCGGTGTTCACAGCATCCTGCCCGGTCATGGAGTCAACCACGAATAAGGTTTCCGATGGATTAAGCGCTTCTTTTAAACGCGCAATCTCGTCCATCATTTCTTCATCCACCGCCAACCGGCCGGCCGTGTCGACTATAATAATCCGATGGTTGTTTTTCTTTGCATGTGCAACAGCAGCAAGGGCAATCTTAACTGCGTCTTTGTTTTCAGGCTCGGCATATACCTCAACTCCAATTTGTTCACCCAAAACTTTTAACTGGTCGATAGCAGCCGGTCGATAGATATCACAAGCCGTAAGCAATACCTGGCGCCCTTGTTTTTTCAGGTAGTTGGCCAGTTTGCCTGAAAATGTGGTTTTACCGGATCCTTGTAAGCCGGCAATCAGGATAATCGTGGGGTTACCATCCAGGGCTATATCAACGCTTTCACTGCCCATTAAAGCTGTGAGTTCATCGTTGGTAATTTTTACCAGGAGTTGACCGGGTGAGACTGCGGTGAGCACATTTTGTCCCAGGGCCTTTTGTTTTATTTCGTCTGTTACTTCTTTGGCAACCTTATAGTTGACATCGGCATCAATCAAGGCTTTGCGGATTTCCTTAATGGTGCTGGCAATATTTATTTCAGTAATCCTTCCCTGGCCTTTCAGGGTTTGAAAGGCCTTCTCCAGTTTTATACTTAAGCTATCGAACATGAATTCCGGTCTTAGTTCCTGTTACTATATATTATGAATGGCTGGCAAAATTAATTTAGTCTGCCACGATGTCCAAACCCAAAAAACTGCCGGTAAATGTTTATTATAGGGGTTCATGAAACTGACTTCGGAGAATATTCTGCTTTTGGGTTCGATTTTGTTGTTTCTGAGCATTATTGCCAGTAAAACCTCTTACCGGCTTGGGGTTCCTGCGCTGTTAATGTTTTTAGCCATGGGGATGCTGGCGGGCTCGGATGGATTGGGTCAGATTCAGTTTGATGATCCTAAGGTGGCCCAGTTCATCGGCATTTTTGCACTTAATTTTATCCTTTTTTCGGGCGGATTGGATACTAAATGGGATAGTGTAAAGCCGGTTTTGAAGCAGGGGATTGTCCTGTCTACTGTGGGTGTATTGCTTACGGCCATCAGCCTCGGGCTGTTTACCTATTATTATATTGGTTTTACATTGATTGAAAGTCTTT
Organism: uncultured Roseivirgaceae bacterium; assembly: GCA_964583905.1. GTDB lineage: Bacteria > Bacteroidota > Bacteroidia > Cytophagales > Cyclobacteriaceae > UBA2336. The sequence goes on along the minus strand of CAZOYJ010000003.1, from coordinate 7,817 downwards.
TGTTGGGAGCTATTGTTTCATCAACAGATGCAGCCGCAGTTTTTTCTATCCTTCGTGGAAAAGGTGTTGGCCTGAAGCGCAACCTTCGTCCGATTCTTGAATTGGAGAGCGGGAGTAACGACCCGATGGCCTATTTTCTTACCATCAGTTTGTTGTTTGTTTACACGCACCAGGAGGCAAACTTCATCAGTATCCTTCCCCTCTTTTTTAAGCAGATGATTTTAGGGGCTTTATTGGGGTGGGTGATGGGTAAGATGATGGCCTTTATCCTGAACCGGATTAACCTGGATGTAGATGGATTGTACCCCGTGCTAGTTACCTCCCTGGTATTGTTTACGTTTTCCATAACTGATTCCATAGGTGGCAACGGGTTTCTGGCTACTTACCTCAGTGCGGTAGTTTTAGGAAACTCAAGTTTTATCCATAAGAAAAGCCTCATGCGGTTTTACGATGGCATTGCCTGGTTGATGCAGATTATCTTGTTCCTTACGTTGGGGCTTTTGGTATACCCTTCCGATATCGTTCCGATAATTGGCTCGGGAGTAGTTTTATCACTCTTCCTGATGTTTGTGGCCCGACCGGTGAGTGTTTTTATTTCATTGGCACTTTTTAAGATGAAGCTCCGTGAAAAAGTATTTGTCTCGTGGGTTGGTTTGCGCGGTGCTGTGCCAATTGTATTTGCAACCTATCCGCTCATCAGTGGGGTTGAAAATGCCGGGATGATGTTCAACCTTGTGTTCTTTATTACGGTTACGTCTGTGCTTTTTCAAGGCACAACCCTTTCGATGGTAGCCGGATGGCTTAAACTTACTGTGCCCGCTAAGGCGAAGAAAAGATCACCCCTGGAAATTGAATTGGTGGATAATTTTAAATCGGAATTACTGGAAGTTGAATTGAAACCGGGTAACAAATCCATCGGGAAGTCCATTGTTCAATTATCGTTTCCTCAAACGGCAATAATTGTAATGATAAATCGCCATGGTAAATTTATTCGCCCGGGTGGATCAACCTTACTCGAACTGGGGGATAAGCTTCATATTCTTGCCGACAATAAAGTATCTATTGGCAGCATCTACAACTCGCTTGGTATCACCATTCCTACCGAATTTGGGTAATTTTTTTCTCAAAAAAAATCCCAAACCCACTGAATTTTCATGTTCCCTTCATGTGGTGGGGTTTTCTTTGTGCTATAGATGATTAAAGAAATTGACATGAAGGGCTTAATAACATTAGGATTGATAGCGGTTTGCGGTTTTGTTTTCGCCCAAAATGCTGAGCAAAAACCCGAAAATCAAGGCAAAATCAAAGAAGTGCCTGCGGCCAATCATGGTAAAACTGTAAGCGAATTAGCCAAAGAAACCCCGGGTGGCCCCGAAAAGGGCAAAATCATTAGCAGTGCTGCCCGTCAGCAGGGTATTCAAAAACGGGAAGGACGTTTAAATACCGACAGTCCATCTCAACATAAAGGAAACAGGCCAGCCCATGCAGGTACTGGTAAAGGTAATAAGCCTACTACAGCACCACGTGCAATACCACCAGCCAAGCCCCGTCCAGGCGGCTTTCATGGCGGATAAAAATAACAGACTCTAAGGAGTTAGTTGGCTTTAGAGTTTACGATGTACGTCTCCCCTGTATATAGGCAGGGGAGACGTCTCTTTTTATCCCAACCCGTATTTAGAAACTCCATTTTTTAACCCGATATTTGATTGCTTATGGTAAGGAAATTAGCGCTTGTAGGTGTTTTTTCTTTGGTTGGATTAGCTGTTGCTGTAGCCCAATCGCAAGAAAAGTCTGACCAGACTAGACCACCCCAGGAAAAACCTATTCACCAAAAGGAAGAAAAAAAGGAAATCAAAAATGTTCCGGCAGCGGAGGTGAAATCTAAACCGGCCAGAATTTCCAGTGGTGCACGGCCAGGTGCTGTAAGGCCAAATCAGCCTATTCAACGTGGAAAGCCACCGGTTAAGGGAAAACCTTCAGGTACGGGAAGGCCACCCGGCAATTAATAAAAACTGAATAATGAAAGTAAAGGGATTGTCATATAGTTGTTGTGGCAAGAGAACCCTCAGGTTTTCCCGAATGCTTTTGATTGTGGTCATTACTGCCTCAGCAACCATTTCAGTTGCCGGATCGAATGACAGCGATAGTACCCTGGATGAAAACTCCATAAAAGATACGGCCATTTATGATTTTCTGTTCATTGGCGGTAAATTTCAAAACCAGTTTGCTTTTATGGGACGCAACTTCGGGCATCGCATTCCATTTGCAACGAACGATTTGACCTATTTCACGAATTTCAATCTTTGGCTTAGTGCTTCGGCCTATCATTTTTTTGACAATGCCATACCTTTTCAGTCTTCGGTTTCTATTGGATATGGTGGCGACATCACCCGGAAAATTGATTATAATGTTAGTTATTCGCACTTTTTAATACCGGCCACCGATCAAATATCCAAACTTCAATCGCTGGGGTTTGTACAAGCCACTGTTGGACTGGATTGGAATATTTTATACTCTACGCTCCAGGCTCAAGTGATGACTTATAGCACACCCGACTACTTTTTTGTTTCTCAACACTCTCGTTATTTTGAGTTTAGCCAGAAGCTTTTTGGGAAAGTTACAGTTTCGTTTCAACCTGCCTTTGCTGTTACGTTGGGTACCAGCAGGTTTTATTATTCAACCGATGAGTCGCTTACCGGTCGGGGAGGCGGACCAACCAATCCGCGGGCGATTTTAGCAACCGGTGGTGGCAACAATTCAGGTGGGGGTGATCCGGGACGGGGTAATCCAGGAAATGGCAACGGTAACGGCAACGGTAATAGTAATGGTAATGGTAATGGTAACTCCGGCAATCCCGGTAACCCCGGCAATCCGGGAGGCCCGGGTACACCACCGGTTGATCCTGGGGGCGATGATGATGAAATTTCTTTAGATGATCCGGGCAAGCAAATGGGCTTTTTAAGCTGGGAAGCGGTATTGCCCATTACTTTTCAGTGGGGAAAGTTTACGGTTGAGTATAGTTCCCGCTACGCCCATCCGTTAAATGTAATTGCGGGAGATCCTTCCCGGCCAGTGCTGTTGCAATCGGTTGATCTGTATTTCAGTATTCCGGTTAAGCGTAAACGGAAGAGCTGACATGAGAACACTGATAGTTGAAGATCAGCAAGACTTAGCACAGGAAATCAAAAGTTTTTTAGAAAAGGAAAACATACACTGCGAGTTGGCGCATACATTCGAAGATGCGTCTGAGGCTATTGCAGTTAATACCTTCGATTTTCTCTTGATTGATCTTGGATTACCGGATGGTGATGGAATGGACCTTTTGAAGGAAGCAAAAAAGATGCAGCCCTCGGCTGTATTTATAATTATCACTGCCCGTGGTGAAGTGAAGGATAAGGTAGATGGATTGCTTAGCGGTGCAGACGATTACCTGGCCAAGCCCTTTTCGTTATTGGAGTTAAAAGCCCGGATGCAGGCGATCCTTCGCAGGAAAAGCGGCTGGAACGACTCGGCCATTTCCTTTGCAGGGTTTGTTTTGGATACACAAAATCGCACAGTTAGTTTTGAAGGACAGGAAATTGTACTGACAAAAAAAGAGTTTGATTTATTGCACTTTTTATTGATCCATAAAAATAAAGTGATCAACCGGTTTCAATTGGCCGAGCACATTTGGGGTGAATATTTTGAAGATGACCATCAATCCAACTTTATCGATGTGCATGTAAAGAATGTTCGTAAAAAGCTTGGCGTGCATGCCCCCACCGAGTGGCTCGAAACGGTGCGTGGTGTTGGTTATAAAATACAACTCTAAGCAATTCCTGCGTGCGGTTATCCACGAACATGATTCTTTTTAATGTGTTGGCTAAGGGAGTGGTCCTTCTTGGGTTTCTTATGGCTGGTCCCTATTTACTGAAAGAATATACGCTGAATTACACCGACAGCCGGCTTGAGGATAAAAAACTTAAGGTGTTGGCCATTGTTGCCGAAGAGGGAATTGAGAGTTTTTTTCTGGATGACTCCGTGGCGGGGTACGGAAGTTATAACTTGTTGAAGGAAGAGTATATCTCGCTGGAAAAAATTGACAAGGATGAAGTACTCGCATACGATACCATATTCAATGAAGAGCGGATTATTGAGGAGGAGATCGTTTCGTACCGTGTGTTGTCCTATGTGTTTGAAGAGTCGGGCACATTATACTTATTAGAAATCGGGCGGAGCCTGGCCACCATTCAGCAGATTGAAAAAGTAATCTCCAGGTTCATCAGCATTGCCTTTATTGGGTTTATTGTCCTATCGATGTTTATGGATGCAGCATTCCATAATTATCTATTCAAACCCTTTCGGAAAATTATTTACGATAAAATCCCGGGCATAAAAGATCCCAGCCAGTTTGTACACGAGCCGATTCAATCGCGCACCATCGATTTTAAAATTCTGGACGAAGCCATCAGCGATTTAATCTCCCGCATTCAACAGGTTTTTAATCGCGAACGGGAATTTATCGCGCATGCCTCACACGAATTAAGAACACCCATCTCTGTACTTCAATCAAAAGTTGAAAACCTGTTGTCGGATAGTGAACTATCCGAGAAAGATGTTCAGCGGCTCATGGATATGCAACAAACCATCCAACGTTTTAAGCACCTGGTAAATTCCTTGTTATTGATTTCTAAAATCAGCAATGCGCAGTACGTAAAGGATGAGGAAATTGACTTGCGTACTGTAGTACAGGAATTGGCAGAAGAGTGGGCACCCGTGGCCCAGGAAAAGGGCATTGCTTTTTCAACTAATACAGGCATGCCCGTTATCATAGCCAACTCCAATTATTCCATGGTGCTGATGATGGTGCAGAATGCCTTAACCAATGCACTTCGGTATACACCGGAAGGCGGGTCAATCGGGCTCACTGTTTTTAAAGGCAACGAATCCGCCATTCTGGAAGTGAGCGACACCGGTCCCGGTATCCAGCAGGAGTTGCTTAACCAGGTTAATGCCGGTATGGTTTTTCTTAAAGATGCCAAAAGTGAGAAGTCTGGATTTGGTTTGCAGATCATGCATAAAATTGCCGCTTATTTGAAAATTCGGCTTACCATTAATAGCGGTACCCAGGGTACAGCGATTCGTTTTATTTTCGAAACACCCGGAGTCTGATTACCGGATCGGCAGGAAGGAAAACATTTCGCCCGCTTTAAAGTTTGATTGGTCTTTGGGCAATTCGATAAAGCCATCCACTTCCTTCAGGTTAACAAAATCACCTGAACCGCCTCCGGGCAACGGATATGCAATGAGCGTTCCGCTTTCGTTCCGGATAGCCACCTGTAAAAAGCAGGTAAGTGCAGGCTCAAACTCAAAATCCCTACCCAGTTTTACAACTTGCTGCGCAGGTTGACAGCCCATGAGGTGATAGATCCAACGCTTGATGTACTTATGAAAACACAGAAAGGTTGAAACCGGGTTGCCCGGCAAGGCAAACACCACTTTTTTGTTGCTTAAAGTTCCAAACCAAAACGGTTTTCCGGGCCGCTGACTTACCTGATGGAAAAGTTTCTTAACGCCAAGTTCCTGCAAAACTTCCGGAATAAAATCGAATTTTCCTTTCGAAACTCCACCTGAAAGAATCAGCACGTCATGGTTTGCAAAAATGGATTGCAGTTCGGTTTGCATATTTTCTTTTCGATCGATGAGATGAAAAGCGTTAGAAGGCCACCCGATCTGGCGTAAGCCCGCCTGAAGGGCATATATATTTGAACGCCTGATCTGATGCAACTCAGGTTGCCGGGAAACGTCAACCAGTTCATCGCCTGAAGAGATCACAGCCGTTTTGGGGAAAGTGAAAACCTTAACCGATGATTTTCCAACAGCGGCCAACAAGGCCACCTCAGCGGGCGAAATCAATTGGCCCGGCTGTAATAGAATTTCACCTTGTTTTGCATCCGACCCTTTCAGATGGACGTTCGCCCATGGTTTAACTTCATCCAGGGTAACAAGAGCCGTTCCGGATTGAATCGTCAGATCTTCATACCGGACAACCGTGTTGGTGCCTTCCGGTAAAATGGCCCCGGTCATCACCTCCAGGCAATGGTCTGCATGGGATAACGTTAGTTGTGGTGATCCTGCCGCCTGAACGGCTTCAATAAGGAAAGGTTTCCCTTTCTTGAATTGCTCGTGAAGGATGGCAATTCCATCCATCGCTACCCGGTTGAAGGGCGGAAAATCACGATCGGCAATGATGTCTTCGGTCAAACAATGCCCGACAGACTCCTGGAAAGGAATCGGTACGGTATCCAACGGCAAGGATACATCAAGAATGATTTGACTGGCCTCAGTAACGCTTACCATAATTAATGTTAAATTTCTACCAGGAAAGATTTTATGAAAGGTAAAAAATTAACGCATACCGATGAATCGGGAAACCCGAACATGGTGGATGTTTCGGGTAAAGCTGTTACCAAACGCATAGCCCGAGCACAGGGTATTGTATTTACCGGAAAAAAAATCATCAACCTCATCCGCAACAATGAACTGATCACTAAGAAGGGCCCGGTTTTCCAAACCGCTATTGTTGCGGGTGTAATGGGCGCAAAAAAAACTGCCGATTTAATTCCGCTTGCTCATCCGATCGGGCTGGAGGACTGCAAAGTATCGATCACCACAAAAGACGACAGGATTATTATCGAAAGCACCGTTTGTGTTTCTTCCAAAACCGGTGTCGAGATGGAAGCGCTTACAGCGGTGAGTGTAGCTGCACTTACCATTTACGATATGTGCAAAGCGCTTTCGCACCATATAACCATAACCGAAATTAAGTTGATGGAAAAGAAGGGTGGTAAAAATGATTTTATTCGAACCCAATGATAACCTTTAGAAAACAACTCTACCTTATCCTTGATCCAGGTACCCGCGGTGGTTTAACCGAACGGATCTTTGAGATTCTGTTAATCGCCATAATTGTATTGAACATCGTGGCAATTATCCTCGAATCCGTACCATCTATGGAAGCTCAGTATCATAACCTGTTCAATAACTTTGAACTTTTTTCCGTTACATTTTTTACGGTGGAATACATAGCACGGATGTATTGCATTGTGGAGAATTCCAAATTCAGAGATCCATTGTATGGCCGAATCCGGTACGCAGGTACAGCCATGGCGATAGTTGACTTGCTGGCCTTTATGCCCTTTTATCTGACTTTTCTTCCCATTGACTTAAGGTTTCTACGGATTTTCCGGCTCATGGCCTTATTCAGAATGTTCAAGATTACCCGCTACATGCAGGCTATGATCATCTTTAAAAAAGTAATTGCAGAACGGAAGGAGCAACTGGTTTTAAGCTTTATCTTCATCATCTTTATTTTGATTATTATTTCATTCTTCATGTACCTGGTGGAGCGTGAAGCACAGCCCGATAAATTTGGTTCGATACCCGAAGCCATGTGGTGGGGGATGGCTACCCTTACTACGGTAGGCTATGGAGACTCTGTGCCGATTACGCCCATGGGTAAAGTGCTGGGAGGATTGTTTGCGATTGCCGGTGTTGCCTTTTTGGCACTTCCTGCCGGGATTCTCTCGTCTGGTTTTTTTGAGTTACTGCATAAACCCAAAGGAAAATCCCACGTTTGCCCGCATTGCGGAAAAGAGTTTCATGACTGAAGGTATTAACGGTTTAGTGTTGGCGGCAGGACGCAGTTCACGGATGTTAACCGACAAGGGATTAATTGCCTACCACGGTAAACCTCAGCGTGAATATGTATTCGATATACTGACGCCAATATGCAACCGGGTATTCACTTCCTGTAAATCGGCCGATCAAATTCCAAA
>CAZOYJ010000002.1:28130-53528 GCA_964583905.1 uncultured Roseivirgaceae bacterium | reverse complement strand
TGGGGTAATAGTAGCGCGTAACCTTTGCGGAAAATAAACTAATTATGCGCAATTTGTATTTGCCCGTACTTTTTTTCTTACTCGTCACAACAGCCTTTGCCCAGACTGGAACAATTTCAGGCACCGTTACAGATTCCAAAACAGGTGAAGCAGTCATTGGGGCAAACGTGATGATTCAAGGGACATCCATTGGCTCACCCACAGATCTGGAAGGAAATTTCTTAATCACGGGAGTAAAGCCCGGAACCTATACGCTTGCCGTTTCCTTCATTACCTATAAAACACACATTATACCAGAGGTAGTTGTTGAAGCTAACAAGAAGACTTCCATTGAAATTGCTTTGCAGGAAGAGTCACAGGAACTTGAAGAAGTGGTGGTGATGGGTAAGCGTGAAATCAATACCGACTTTGCCCTCTTAAAAGCTATCAAAGAAAGTAAACTCGTTGTATCGGGTATTTCAGCCGAACAGATTGCCAAGTCTCAGGACCGTGATGCCGCACAGGTTATGCGCAGGGTTCCTGGAATAACCATTCAGGAAAACCGGTTCATTGTGGTTCGCGGGTTGAGCTCACGCTATAGTAGCGTAATACTAAACGGTGTCTTTGCTCCCAGTACCGAAACCGATAGTCGGGCATTTTCCTTCGACATTATTCCAAGCGGCCTGATTGATCAGATCCTGGTATACAAGACCGGGGCCGCGTGGCTTCCCGGAGATTATGCCGGGGCCGTTGTACAGATTACCACGAAAAACGTGGTAGAAGATAATTTCATCAATGGAGCCTTTTCTTTTGGATACCGAAAGAACACCACCTTCACTACACGCGAAAGTCAGCCACGCGCAACCACTGAATGGTTAGGGTTCGACAACACCTCACGAAGCCTGCCTAAGAATGCTCCCGCTGACTATGGAGCGTTGGGCTTCAATCCTACACTGATTGAACTGGAGAGCCGCAAGTGGAAAAATACGTGGGGCCTGGAACAGATTAATGTGTTACCCGACATGCGCTTTAACCTGAATTTCGGAAAGGGTTTCTCCCTGGGCAGAATTAAGCTCAGTACCATCAATGGTATAACCTACAGTAACACCAGTCAGAACAATGACGCTACCTTTAACCGGTATTATAATTATGCCGATGACTTTAGCAGCGAAACACATTTCAGTTACACCGACAATCAACTATCAAACAATGTCAGGTTAGGATTGCTCAGCAATTGGTCGCTGGTTATCAACCCTCAGCATAAGATAGAGTTTCGGAATCTGTTCAATAACATCGGTACCAACGAAACCATTATTCGCGGTGGCGACAATTTCTTCAGAGAACAGAATTACCGAAACTATTCGTACCGCTACATTGGACGAAATTCCTACCTGGGTCAATTGGAAGGTACCCATGAACTAAAGCCTGAGAGATTAAAACTCACCTGGCTTGCCGGCTATACCCAGGCTACGCGGAACGAACCCGACTGGAGGCGCCTGGTTACTGCACGGCCTCTCGGTTCTGGTGAGAACATTCCCTATACCGTAAACATCAACTCCAGTGTTAGCGTAGTAAATTCAGCCCGGTTCTTTCAGGAACTGAACGAATATAGCCTTACCAACCGTGCTGATCTGGAGTACAATTTCAACAAGACATCAGCGAAAGATCCCTTTCAGCTGAAGCTCGGGTACTGGTTTGAATACAAAGACCGGAGCTTCGACACCAGATCCATTGCGCACGTGGCACGCGATGGAATCAATCCTGATATTGCCAGTCTTCCATACGACCAGATATTCAACAAAGCCAATGTTGCGTACAACGGTGGCCATTACATTGATGAGCGGAGAAGACCCCAGGATTCCTACACAGCTACAAACCTGTTAGGTGCCGGCTACATTAGTATGGATATGCCGTTGTCGGAGAAATTGCGGATGGTTGCCGGCCTACGCGTTGAGCACAATATTCAGGAGCTAAAGTCAGCTCCGGGAGTTGGCGCCACTTCGGTGAATAATCCGATCACCAGCTTTCTGCCATTCTTGAATACCACCTATAACCTGAATGCCTCCTCATTGTTGCGTTTGGCCTACAACAAAACGTTGAACCGTCCGGAATTCAGAGAACTGGCTGAGTTCAGTTATTATGATTTCCAGTATGCCATTGATATTCTTGGTAACCCGAACTTGAAAATTGCCGATATCCATAATGTAGACTTAAGATGGGAGTACTATCCAACACCTACCGAATCTATAACCATCGGTACGTTTTATAAACGCTTCAATAACCCTATCGAAACCTTCCTGCGCACCGGAACGGACAATGCCGCCATCGCGTACAACAATGCTAAGGAAGCCACTTCCATTGGTGCTGAAGTTGAAATAAGGAAAGCGCTGGCCTATACCTCATCCAGCAGTTTCCTGAACAATTCGTTCCTGGTATTTAACGCCTCACTCATTTTTAACGAAATAACGTTGGACAATACGGTTATTGGTTCAGAACTTTCACAGCGACCGATGCAGGGTCAATCACCCTACATCGTAAACGTTGGCTACTACTTCGAAGACAAAAACCGTGGACTTCAGGCGAATGTTCAATATAACGTCTTTGGTAAGCGAATTGTATTTGTTGGTAACCAGCAATTTCCAACGTGGTGGGAAATGCCAAGGCACATGGTGGATTTGAATTTTGCGAAGACTATAAGCAAGTCACTTGAATTACGCTTTAGTGTTGGCGATATATTGAACGCCAGATGGCAATTGCGTGAAGATCCTGATCTGGACAATGACGTCTCTGACGTGAGCAAAAACAAGATTGTGCGCGATACCCGCAACGGTCAAGTTTTTACACTGGGGGTTGGCTTTCGTTTCTAGTTCACAATTTCTTAACAGCCCACAATAATTTTATGGGTAACAAGAACATCATTGGCCGCAGTAGTTTCGCTGGCAAGCTACTGCGGTTCTTTTTTACAGCTTTCATAACAATTAGCTAACTCCTGGTTAACCCCGATTTTACCTGAGGGGCCTACCTTGCGCCAGAATAAATTCTAAAGCTACAATCATGAAAAGAAATTCAATTTTAAACTTACTCACTAGCCTGTTGCTGCTAACGTCATTTAGCTTCATGGTCGTTTCCTGTGATGATGATGAAACGGTTGGTGCGGCTCCTACTGTAAATGTGGATCCTTCAACTATTCAGGATACTCCTGGCTCGGCCATATCATTTGATGTAACCGTAACCGCCCCCAACGGTGGACAATTGTTGACCTTTGTGGGTGCCTCTATCCCAAACGTTAGCTTAAACGGACAATCTTCACAAACTGTAACGGTAGACTATAATATTCCCGCCAACGCGGTAATTGGTTCCACCATTCTGGTTGTTGTAACGGCCGTGGATAATTCAAATTTAAATTCACTGCCGGCCACCGTTACCATTACCGTTGGCGACCCTACGCCCACCGTTGTGGTAGAGGGTAACCTTGCAGGCGTTCAAAACTGGGTTTCCACAAACCGCTACCTGCTCAGAGGAAAGGTATATGTGGTTGATGGTGGTACACTAAATATCGAGGCTGGGACCAAAATTTTTGGCGAAAAGCAAACTGATGGCACCTTGGTGGTTAACCGTGGAGGTAAGATCAATGCCGTTGGTACCGCAGCTAACCCAATTGTATTTACATCCAACGCACCCAAGGGTTTCCGTAACCGTGGTGATTGGGGAGGCGTGGTTCTACTGGGTCGTGATTACAACAGTAATGATGCTTCCGCTCTAATTGAAGGACTCGCTGGTGCTGCCGGTTCGGAAAATGGCTTATACGGTCCTGGCGCTGGTGCTGCCATTGGGAATGACAACTCAGGAAAATTGCAGTACGTAAGGATTGAATTTGCCGGTATTGACCTTTCGCAGGATAATGAATTGAATAGTCTTACAATGGGGTCTGTAGGCTCTGCTACGGAGATTGATCACATTGTTGTATCCTACGCCAATGACGATGCCTATGAATGGTTTGGTGGATCCGTAAATCACAAGTACCTGGTTGCTTACTCTACTTTAGATGATGATTTTGATACCGATCGCGGCTATATTGGAAAAGTACAGTTCGGTGCGGTTATCCGCGAAGGAACCATTGCAGACATTTCTGGCTCCAGAGCGTGGGAATCTTCAAGCAACTCAAATGCAACGCCTCCAACAGTGGGTGGAGTCTCAAGACATTCCAAGCCGGTGTTCGCAAACATTTCCGTTTGGGGCCCCCTGATGTTTAGAGCAGCCAACCAAATTGATGGATTTTATCGGGCGGCTGTTGAAGTGAACTCCTTTAACCAAATTGAGCTATATAATTCAATCATTACAGGGTTCCCGAATTCAGCAAACTTCGCCACGGCCGGCTCGACCGTTAAGGACAATGTTTTTGCCAAGAATACAACGCAAACAGCTACGGGTGCCAACGCTCCGGTAGATTTTGCTACCGACAATATTCTTGAAGCCGATGTGACTATAATTTTCGGAGCTTATCCCTCCGGTTCAGTATATAGCTTTACGAACCTGCCTGTATTTCAAACGGCAACCAGTCCTTATTTAACCGGTGCCCCTGCATTGGCTGATGCTTTCTTCGAGAGCGTACCATATTATGGGGCCTTTGGAACAACCGCTGCTGCAGGATGGAACTTTGCTGCTGGATGGATTAACCTCGATCCGAATAATGCCGATTATTAATTGACACTGAACTCACAAATAAAATAGCCTAAGGCAACCTTAGGCTATTTTATCTTTTGTTGTACTTTCATTCGAACTATCATGTCTGCCAAACTACCTCTAACTTGCCTGGCTGTAATTCTGCTTACACTAGTCGGGTGCACACGGCCCGCCCCTATCGAGGCAAGAAAAGCTTTGTCAAAAAGGCAATATGACTCGCTTTTGGTTCAGATTTCCCCATACGTAATTAAGAAACCGGATGCCATGGACTATGCCGAGCGGTTTGAAATGAAAAACAGACATTTCTACCGGAACTACCTCCAACTGACTGAAGGCAAACTGCGATACTATCTCAAGACAGACACCGCGGAGTTTTTTGCCTATGAACAGCGCGACCTGACCAGTTTATATAAACATTACCGCGCACTTGGCGGATATATTAAGCGTGATCCATTAACCGGCCAAATTCTGCACCTTAATTTATTGTACCACACTCCCCGGTTTGAGAAAGAAGAGATGGATGCCAAAGATCAGGTGCTCTTCTTGGAGATGATTGCAACAGGTGATGTGAGTAAGTTTGTTGGCAACAGGCAATACATTCAAACGCCAAACGATGACTTCTACTACGATACCAACCGAAACCTTTGGGATTACACGCCCAACTCATCCTGGAAATTTCTACAGGAAGCCAGAGACCTGGTTGATTCCATTGCTCGTGATTCAGTTAACTAAGTGACTTCACTTCTTCTGCTGCTCCTTGTGCTTCTTCCTCTTAATTTGACCGGCTTCCACGATACAAGCCCTATTCTCCCCGGATTATTTTTAGTTGTTGCGACTTTTTCCACTTCTTCAAAGGTTGTAAATCCTGGATATGTCTTATGAGTTGATGTGTATTACTTTTGAATACGCTAGCTGCTGGTAGCGTTCACCACTGGGGCGTAGTGTACGCTTCATGGTTTCAAAGTCACATTCATATAGTCCGAACCTCATGGATGGCCCAAGGTGCCATTCAAAATTGTCCCACGTGCTCCACCAATAATATCCCTTAACAGGAATGCCATCTTGAAGTGCTTTATGTATTACCATGGAATAATCCTGAATGGCTTGCATTCTTAAAAAATCAGTTTCGTCACATACACCATTTTCAGTGATGATGATTGGCTTTTTATATTTTTCCCAATACCGTTTCAAACAAATACCCAACCCTTCCGGGTAATACTCCCAAATATCATCGTGTCGTTTCTGGAGTTTCTTCATCTTTTCGGGATGTTCCAGGTATGTAACAGGAAGCGGATCGTGGGGTATTCTTCCATAGTAACTCATGCCAAAAAAATCGGCTTTATTGAAATGCTCACCAATGTAATCCATAAACCACCAGTCGGTAAGCTTTGCGGGGAGTATGCCCAAAAAATTTTCAGCAGAGAAAATGGCTGCGTTGTGAGAAACACCAACGGGATGATGCGGAAATTTCTGTTTAATGTAGTCGTAAACAATATCGTGTGCTTTCGCCATGTTTTTTATTACTTTAACCGAGGCAAGAGGATTGAATTTAAAGGGAGGGAAGTAGCGCGTCAACCACCCATTGCTCGCATAAACGTTTGGCTCATTAAATGTATTCCATAACGAGATATGGGAGCCGAATTCATCAACTACTTTTTTAGAAAAGTCAACCCAGTACCTGATGTTGCCTTCACTTTCCCATCCGCCCGATTTGGCAAACCAAATGGGGTTGGTGAAATGATGCAGCACCATCATAATCGAGATATGATGTTTTTTTAATTCATTAAAAAATGAATGATACTCTAGGGCAGTAGACTCATCAAAATCAGCTAACGGCTCGCGCTGCAATTTGCTCCATAATAAGCTCATCCGGTAGGATGGAGCAAGTGAAGCAATCAGTCTGGCATCGGAAGCAAATTGTAGCTCGTGATCAGTAGTACGCTCAAATAAGCGTCCATCGCGGGCTTTCACGCCTTGCCAGTCGTGGTCAAAAGCCGTTTCAATCTGGGCAGCGGCTGTGCTGGTTCCAAAAATAAAGTCTTCAGGAAAGGAAAGTATGAAATGCGACACAAGGAGTGATGTTAGATTTTCATTCCTCCTAAGCGCAACGCGTGCTCAACAGCCGTTTGGGTGGAATCTTTGTAATCGACACTTACAATTTTAGAATGCGCAACCCACTCGCTAATTTTAGCAATGTTTTTTCGTTTTACTTTTTTCAGCACATCAACACCCATTTGTTTTAGTGCAGCAGCATTGTAATGTTGTTCCAGTTGGGATTGCATCGGCACTACCATCAACTTTTTCTTCAGGTACAAGGCTTCGGCAGGAGTTTCAAATCCCGCTCCGCAAAGAATGCCCGTAGCGGTGGTCATGCTCATGGTGAACTCCTCATTATTCACAGGATAAACAGAAATTTTTCCGATATGGTATGCTTTTTTTGTGTGCTTTGAAAAAATGTGCCAGCGAATAAGCGGCATTTCCATGAAAAGCGTAACCAGTTTTTTGTCATCATATGCCGGCAGGTAAACCGTGTAATGATTTTTAGTTGGTTGGTGAGCTAAGTCGCGAACACTTTTGCGAATGACCGGGGTATAAATAAAATCGTCAAATTTTTGAAAGTGAAACCCGACATGCTTTTTTGTTGGCGCGTAGTTTTTAATGATCCACTCACCTGCCGGATCAAAGTTTTTTGGTTGAGGTGTGTGTGGCGAAAGCAGCGCTGCCTGATGACTTAATCCAACAAGCGGGATATTTTTTTTTAAACTGGCCCATGCCGAAACTGGTTCAAAATCATTCAATACCAGGTCATACTTTTCAACTGGAAATTTTCTAATTTCTTTATATACATCTTTGGAGCTGTTCTTTTTAAATGTTTTAAGAAAATCGATACCCCCTTTTTTCCCAAAGTAAAAGCTCAGCCCCTTCGACTTGTATTTAATTGGATGTTTCAGTTTGATGTCGGCCTGGGCGCCACTTACAAATACATGGATGTCGCCATATTGTTTAAGAATGGGAATGATATCTTCAGCTCGTGCAATGTGGCCATTTCCGGTGCCTTGTATGGCGTATAGTATTTTCACTTTTTAACCGTTAAGAATTCACTAACGAGATCGCGAAAGATTTCTTCGTTGTTATATTTAAGGTGCAGGCGTTTGCGAAGTTTTATGGATTTGGCGCGCTGGTCGTCTTGGTAGCGATAGATGCTCCACGTGCCATTGTTGAATTCAAGTGCTGTGAGGTTTTCAACCCAATCACCGGAGTTCAAATACATTACCTCACCTTTTTCGGTTTGTATTTTCCTCATTTCCGGTTGGTGAATGTGGCCACAGATCACGTAGTCGTAACCGTTTTCAATAGCAATGCCGGCAGCAGTTTTTTCAAAATCGTTAATAAATTTTACCGCAGACTTTACACTGTCTTTCACTTTTTTTGAAAATGAAATCTTCTCTCCTCCAAAGCTTGAAAGAATCCAGTTTACAAATGTATTAATGAGAATTAGTAAATCGTATCCGTTGGCACCCAGCCTGGCAAGCCAGCGCGAATGCTTCATGGTCACATCAAAAACATCGCCATGGAAAACCCAAGCCAGTTTTCCATCCAGTTTAAGAATGACTTTATTATCGATGGTTAATTTGGCCAGTTTGAATCCGGCAAACTTGCGAAGCATTTCATCGTGATTTCCGGTGAGGTATGTTACCTCGGTTTTTTTAGTTAACAATCCGGCAATGTGTTTTACCACCTGCATATGCGACTTAGGCCAGTATTGTTTACTGAACTGCCACATGTCAATGATATCACCGTTTAAGATTAATCTTTTTGGATTGATTGTTTTGAGATAGCGAAGTAATTCACTGGAGCGGCATCCATAAGTTCCAAGGTGAACATCAGAAATGATTACAAGTTCAACATCGCGTTTTCGAATCTTACTCATTAGAGTAATATTGCGCAAAGTTCAGTCTTCTGCAGAGCAAGATCAAAAAAATGTAATTATGAAATCTTTAAATTAAAGCGCGTGTGATGTAACCATTAGTAGTATTGGGTTAACAATTAATTCACTTTCTTCTTCTGCTCCTTGTGCTTAATCCTTTTTTTTGACCGGCTCCGTACGATACAAGCCCTATTCTCCCCGGATTATCTTTAGTTGTTGTACATCGAATAAGTCCTTTGGCCTTTTGGCCCTGAGCTTTTCATCAATTAGGTCATCATATCCGAGAAAATAGATTTTTCCGTACGGCATGGTTACATGTTCGGCCATTTTGAAAGCTTCTGAAAACGATTTCGGAATATTAAGTTTCGTCAACAATCAATGCGGAATCCTTCCTCTGATAAACGTAGCATAATCGATTTTCCGGCTATAAAATTGGTGAGTTGTTGTGCTTCAGGAAATCCTAAACTGATTATCGCACTTTTAAATCGATTGAGGTTTTCACCATCCGGATTAATCCAAACATCTAAGTCTTCCGTTACACGAGTGAAGCCATACATGTTTACTGCAAAGCCATCCAAAATCATGTATTCAACCTAGTCTAGTTACCGTTCAGTGCTAACAAAAATTCTTCGTAGAGGTCAGTGATTTAATCCATTACGTTTAAAACGGACTAGTGTTGGTATATAATCTTTTCCTTCTCTGCCAAAGCGTGGAAATCGCATCCAAACGCGTATGAGTTTGTGCAACAATTCAAGCCGTTCCCGTGGACTTCGTGATAACGACAAATCCCGTTCGGCTTTTTCGGCCTCTTCAAATGTTTTAAAATCCTGGATTTGTCTTTTCATTACAAGACTAAAGTAGGTTAATTCACTTTCTTCTGCCGCTCCTTGTGCATTTCCACAACCTTTTTGATCTGCTCGGCCGCAACGGCTACTGAATCCTGGCTCTGTTTGTTTTGCTCAATTTTGGTTAGGAGGTTAAGGTGCTCAAGCTTGTTTACACTAAGGGATTTTTCCAATTGCACTTTTTCCTTCTCGTTATTCTCAAGCCGGGCAGCCAGGTTCTTGTTTTCCGTTACCAATCGCTGCTGTTGTTTTTCCACGGCCTGGAGTGCCCGCACCGATTCATCAATCTGAACCTGAATTTTATCCCGGTAGTACTTAACGCCAAAGTCGTACATCAGGCGTTCCAGTTGTTTCATAACTTTTTCTGCGTCCCCGGGAGCAGCCCATTCGCTTTCTTTCAACCCCATCCACGCAATAGCCCCTTGTCCTTTTTCCTTTACCGTGGCGTAAATCGGACTTTTATAGGAAGTACCGTTGATTACCGCTTCGGATGTGGTCATCGGGTTAGCGCCTAATTTGAGTTTGGCAAAGCTTCGGATATATTTATTTAAGGCGGCCGTAACATCTTCCGGGGTGCCCTCCAGTTCAACAGCAAAACCGTCAAGCTGGTCGCTTTTTATCCTTGAAGTTTCTTTCTTTGCACTGACCGATTGCGCAAGCGCAGGCACACTAATCACGACCATTAACAGAATAACAAACTTTTTCACGGCACACATGTTTTAATTGATACGGTAAAACTAACGTAACAAACTTGATTCCAAAAACAATACTGATCACAGGCGCCTCAGGGCTTATTGGGTCTTACCTGACCGGCTTTCTTGTAGACCGAGGGTATCAGGTGTGCCACTTGTCGCGCAGTAAGGGCAACCACATGCTTAACGTGAAGTCGTATCAATGGGACGTTTCGAGTGGATTTATTGAAGATGGTGCCCTGGAATCGGCTGATGCCATTATTCACCTAGCCGGTGCAGGCATTGCCGATAAACGGTGGTCGGCTAAGCGCAAACAGGAAATTTTAGAGAGCCGCACAAAATCAACTGAATTACTTTTTGAAAAAATTCGCGCAGCAAAGCACAACATTAAAGTTTTTATTTCTGCCTCGGGTATCGGGTATTATGGTGAAGGCGGTACTGAAGTGTACTTCACCGAAGACCATCCACCGGGCAACGATTTTTTGGCCGATGTGGTGAAGCAATGGGAAGCGGAGGTGGATAAGTTTACAGCGCTAAACATCCGTACCGTCAAAATCAGAACCGGAATTGTATTGAGCGATAAGGGTGGAGCATTGTACGAAATGGCACGCCCGGTTCGGTTTGGTGTTGGCGCACCGCTGGGCTCGGGTAATCAGGGTATGAGTTGGATCCATATTCATGATTTAATCCGATTGTATGTGTTTGCCCTTGAACAGGAACAAATGCAAGGGGCATACAATGCTGTGGGTCCCCATGTAACCACCAATCGAATCCTTACCAAAAGTATTGCCCGGGTGTTGAATCAGCCGTTGTGGCTTCCGCCCGTTCCCGGGTTTGTATTGAAACTGATGCTGGGTGAGATGGCCGACCTGGTGCTGACCGGCAACTACGTGTCATCAGCAAAAATTCAACAAGCCGGATTTACATTCGATTTTCCCGAACTGACCACAGCACTCGAAAACCTGCTAAAGAAACCAGGTCATTGATCCGTCATCAATTTTACCGGCAACCTCGTATATTTCGGAGATAAGTTGGAGTGAACCCATGAGCATGAAAACAAAGAAACCTGTCAGGAAAAAAAATTCCGATCCTCAGCAAATACAACAGGCCATTGAAGAGGAACACCGCATTCGCAAAGCCTTTAAAGACAAAGACTGGGCGGAGATAAAAGGCGCCAACAGTTGGATGATCTTTAAAGTGATGAGTGAATTTGTAGAGGGCATGGAGAAACTCGCCAAGATCGGTCCGTGTGTAACCATTTTCGGTTCGGCTAGAACCAAGTCCAACCATGCCTATTATAAAACTGCGGAGAACATTGCGTATAAACTGGTACAACATGGCTATGGTGTAATTACCGGTGGCGGCCCGGGTATTATGGAAGCGGGTAACAAGGGCGCACACCGTGCTGGCGGTAAATCCGTGGGCTTGAATATTTTCCTGCCGTTCGAGCAAAAGGGGAATATTTACATCGATCCGGATAAACTCATCACCTTCGATTACTTTTTTGTACGAAAAGTGATGTTTGTAAAATATTCCCAGGGCTTTATTGTAATGCCGGGCGGGTTCGGAACGTTAGATGAATTAACGGAAGCATTAACGCTGATTCAAACCAAAAAAATCGGGCGCTTCCCGATTGTGATGGTCGGGAAAAAATTCTGGCAAGGCTGGTTGAAGTGGGTGAAGGAGGTGTTGATTGCGGATGGCATGATCAGTAAGGAGGATCTCGATTTGTTCAGCCTGGTGGATACACCCGAAGAAGCGGTTAAAGCCATTGACGACTTCTACTCGAAGTATTTACTGGCCCCGAACTTTTAACTTCAAAATTCATAGCGCAAGTGTTACATAGAAATAGAGGAGCAGAATGTTTGAACGAAATTTTTCATTATGGTTAGCCCTGCTTGCCCTGGTCATTGCCCTGGGGTACATCCGGTATTCGAACGAGCGGATGAAAAAATTGATTGCCGAGAATGACCAATCGCGGCAATTGCAAGATGGAACACTTCCGCCAGCCGATTGGGATGGCGCTGCCCCGCCTTTTCCGGCTATCTCCTACGATCTGCCAACGAACCTGAACTTTGCCGGAGAGCGCGTGCCCATTGAAATACCCGATGTGCTCGAACGCCTCGATCGCGAACTGCAGATCAACGTTTACCTGCACAGCAGCACCATCTTTCTTATCAAGCGAGCCAATCGTTGGCTTCCGCAGATGCAGGAAATTTTGCGGCAACATAACATCCCCGATGATTTTAAGTACCTGCCGTTGATTGAGTCTGGTTTGCTGAACGATGTTTCGCCCAAGGAAGCAGTAGGATACTGGCAGATCTTAAAAACTTCGGGTCGTGAATTGGGGTTGGAAGTTGACAAGGAAGTAGACGAACGCTACGACCCGTTAAAGGCTACGGTGGCGGCCTGCAAGTACCTGAACAATGCGTACAAAAAATTCGGAAACTGGACACTCGTAGCTGCATCGTACAACCGCGGCATTGCCGGAGTTGGACGAGCGCTTGAAAGACAACAGGTAGACAACTTTTATGATTTGCACCTGGTAGATGAAACATCACGCTATGTATTCCGCATCCTGGCCATCAAGGAAATTATTGAAAACCCCGTTACGTATGGCTTTGTCGTAAACCCAAAACACCTGTACCAGGAAGAACCCCTGCGGTATGTTGAAGTAACTGAAACCATTCCCGACCTGGTTAAATTTTCTAAGCAACATGGTGTGAATTATAAATTACTGAAGCGCCATAATCCGTGGTTGCGCGATGACCGGTTAACGGTAAAAGGGAAGAAGGTTTATCGAATTGCACTACCGGCTTAGAAGGATAACGGTTTTAGAAAAACAGTTAGAAATTCAGGTAGGCATCATGGTTATCCGTTCACCTTCCAGAGTAAGGTAGGATTTCATCACATCGGCCGTCAGGCACGAGTGAACCGGCAGTATGCCCAACCAATCTCCGATATTTATCTGCTCAGCTTTTTCTGTTTGAATGATTCCATGTTCCTGCGAAAGCGCCTTGAGGTACATGCCGGTTTCTTCTGTGCTCCAGCCGTCATCGGTCAGGTGAACTACTTTTCCATAACAAGATTTGCCATCATCGAGAGCGACAAAATCTTTTGAAAAGTGAACGGCACCGCCATGCACAACAACTTCGTTTCGTTCAGGGTACACGGCTACCACGGGGCAAGCCATTGCCACAGCTATCTGATCTAAGGAACACGAACCAATCAGGGATTGCATGTAATCGTAAAAAACGAAATTGCCCGGGCGAATTTCATCCACGCCATCAAACCCATCGGCCACACTGCACGTGGGTGTATCGCCTGGTGAAAGAATCAGGTTCGGGTACTCCGTTGAATATTTTTCTTTCAGCGAAAGCAACATCCCTACAC
The DNA here is from genome assembly GCA_964583905.1 of uncultured Roseivirgaceae bacterium. Lineage (GTDB taxonomy): Bacteria > Bacteroidota > Bacteroidia > Cytophagales > Cyclobacteriaceae > UBA2336. The sequence continues at coordinate 40,008 of CAZOYJ010000002.1, read as the reverse complement.
TCTTTTTATGGATGTTCAGAATTTCCTGACGGCCACCCGTTACTTTGTAGCTATGCCCGGCATGGGCCAGGAAGCCCGCAAAACGCAGATGTTGAAATTTTTTTATCTCCAGCAAAATGGCATCAATCGTTAGGTGGTCTTCAGCAAGCACACCCGACCGATGACTGCCATTATCAATTTCAATCAAAACATTTACCGGGTGGAGAACTTCACGGGCTAACCATTCTATATTTTGCGGACTGACCACCAGCAGGTTGAGGGTTATTTTTTGTGCAAGTGTATTAATCAGAACCTTCTCGTGTACATTAACCGGGAATGCCACCGTAATGTCGTTCCACCCATCTTCAGCAAAGTACCTGGCCATTTTCATCGAGGATACGGTAATCGCATTAATGCCCAGGGTCTTGAACCAACGCCCGACCTCTTGCGATTGATGCGTTTTAAAATGCGGCCGTAAAGCAACCTTATTTCTTCTTGCTTTTTCGACCATGGTCATGATGTTATTGAAACACTTTCTTTTGTCAAGCAGAAGTGTTGGGCCGGTTAGCGAAAGCATTAGCGAATAATTTATCGTTGGATTACACTCACCATCCTAATCCATAATCCTCACCATGATTACTTGATCCGCCCCAGAAGGTGCCGTGTTTCCAATCGAAGTAAATGGCGTTTACAGGGCCGCTGGTGCGTTCGCGATAAGAAATGCGATATCCTTTTTGACCCAGCTCTTTGCGCACCCAGGGTGGCATTTGGTTATTCAGGATGAGTGAGCCGGGTTGTTTTTCATGATCACCAAAACTGGAATACATCTGGTTGGTGAGAAAACTGGGGGCTTCACAGGCCTCCTGCACGGTCATGCCAAACTCAACCATGTTCAGAAAAAATTGAAGCAATAGCTGATCTTGTTCATCACCTGCTTGTTTGGCAAACGATAAGTAGGGCCTGCCATCCTTTAGCGCCATACTTGGTGTTAGCGTTACCCGCGGACGTTTGCCCGGCTCAACCACATTAAACGGATTCTCTTTTTCGTCCAGCACAAAACTTTGCATGCGCTGGCTCATGCCGATGCCTGTAGTGCCGGCAATGCAGGCGGGCACCCATCCCCCGCTGGGGGTTATGGACACTACCCATCCTTCTTTGTCGGCAGCCTCTACCGTGGTTGTACCGGCTGCAAAATCCTCAAAATATTTTTCGGTAAGCGGGTTGTACAGGTTGCTTTGCTGATTGCCCCACGATTTCAATAAATCGGTGTAGGGATTTACTTTCCCTTCGAATGGGTAGGGATCGCCCGGCCTGATTTTCGGATTGTTTTTTTCGGTGTTGATCAGCTTTGCCCGTTCTTTGGCGTATTCTTTAGAGAGCAATCCCTGCATGGGTTCATGAGGCGGAAAAGCCGGATCGCCATAATAAAAATCCCGATCCGCGAAAGCGAGGTTCATGGCCTGATACAAGGTATGAATGTACCGGCCCGAGTTGTAACCCATGCTTTTCAAGTCGAAGTTTTCGAGGATGTTCAGGGTTTGCAACATCACCGGGCCTTGCGTCCATTGCTGAAGTTTATACACTTCAATGCCTTTGTAGGTAGTCATCATCGGCTCTTCAATTTTTACTTTCCAATTGGCCAGGTCTTGTTCCGTAATCAATCCACCCTGCTCCTGACTGCTGCGGGCATATTCTTTGGCGATGTCGCCTTTGTAGAACCGGTCGTAGGCAGTATAGATGGCATCCTTCCGCGATTTGCCTTTCTTCAGAGCCTGCTGCTCAGTGTCCACCAGTTTCTTCAAGGTTTCGTACAAATCTTTCTGCACAAAGATTTCGCCCGGGTACGGTGCTTCGCGCTCTTCGCCCGGGTGTGTGAGAAAAACTTTTTTCGAGTACGGCCATTCCTTAATCCGGTCTTTGCTTCGCTCGATGGAATTGGCGGTTTGTGCTTCGATGGGATAGCCTTCAGCCATTTGCATAGCCGGGGCCAGCACATCCTTCAAACTCATCGTTCCGTATTCGGCAAGCATTACCATCAGTCCGCCCGGGGTGCCGGGGGTAACGGCCGCCAGGGCACCGTACTGTGGCGGATACTTCATGCCTTTTGATTTAAAGAACTCAGACGTGGCACCGGTTGGCGCTACGCCTAAGGCATTAATGGCGATTACTTTTTTTGTTTTCGGATTGTAAATGAGCGCCTGCGTTTCACCGCCCCAACTCAACACATCCCACATGGTGCAAGTTGCCGCCAGCATGGCGCAAGCGGCATCCACAGCATTTCCGCCTTTGCTGAAGATCATGGCGCCTGCCGTGGCGGCAAGTGGTTTGCCGGTAATGGCCATCCAGTGCCGTCCGTGAAGCGGAGGTTTTTGGGTAGTGACCGGAAAGGTGTTGAATGATTGACTGATGCCTGCGATGGCAATGAGCAGGGAGCAAAATAGTACAACAGACTTTTTCATAGGTATAGCAGGTTATTTTAAACTACGGATTGTTCCTCCGCATTTAAATCTAATCTTTATTCTGCTATTCTTTTCCAAACATTTTACGGATTGTTCTATTCCATTTTGCATGGAAACAGTTGTATTTGAATTGTTACATTTGGGTTGATCTTGATCCGTATGTTGAACCAGATTAACGAGGCTACCGAATTCATTCAAAAACGAATACAACATAAACCCGAGGTTGGCGTAATCCTGGGTACCGGTCTTGGAAATTTGTTTGCGCGTGAGGTGAGGAAGCCCGTGGTGATCAACTACAACGCCATACCAAATTTTCCCATTACCACGGTGGCTACACACAAAGGCCAGTTGCTTATTGGTGAACTGGGCGGCAACCAAATTCTTGCCATGCGTGGCCGGCTGCATTATTACGAAGGATATTCGATGCAGCAGATCGCTTTGCCTATCCGGGTAATGAAAATGCTTGGGGTACAATACCTGATGGTTTCCAATGCGGCCGGCAACTTAAATATGGATTGGCACAAGGGTGAACTGATGATGCTGGAGGATCATATTAATCTTATGCCCGATAATCCGTTGCGTGGAGAAAATTCAGAATTATTCGGGCCGCGTTTTCCGGATATGAGCGAGCCGTATTCCAGAAAGCTCAACAAAAAATTACAGACCCTCGCCAAAAAGAATAAGATCAAACTCCATACGGGTGTATATGCCTCGGTGCAAGGGCCCAGCCTGGAAACGCCTGCTGAGTATCGTTTTATGCGAACCCTTGGGGCCGATGCCGTGGGCATGAGTACCGTACCCGAAGTGCTGGTTGCCCGGCACATGGGTATGGAATGTTGCGCGATTTCCGTGCTGACCAATGATTGCGATCCGCAAAATCTGAAAGCCGTGCAACTTCAGGATATCGTGAACACGGCCGCATCATCGGAAGCGATGCTGGTAACCTTGTTCACCGGGTTGATCAAACAACTTTAACCAGATAGTGATTCATGATTGAAACCATCAAAGAAGCTACCGCCTATCTTCAGAAACGCGGGGTAAATCATCCTGAAGTAGGCGTGATCCTCGGAACAGGTTTGGGTAATTTGTTTGTAAAGGCGATCAAATCGCCTTTGGTCATCAACTACAACTCAATCCCCCATTTCCCCATCTCAACGGTTGAGTACCACAAGGGCCAGTTGATTTATGGCGAAATCAAGGGTAGGAAGGTACTGGCCATGCAGGGGCGGTTTCATTACTACGAAGGATACAGTTTGAAGCAGGTTACGTTGCCGGTTCGGGTTATGAAGCTGTTAGGCATTAAGCAATTGTTGGTTTCCAATGCTGCGGGTAACCTGAACCCAAATTGGAAGAAGGGCCAGTTGATGTTGATTAATGACCATATCAACTTACAGCCTGACCATCCGCTGCGGGGCGAGAATTACGAATTTTTCGGGCCGCGTTTTCCGGATATGAGCCAGCCGTATGCTGTAGCCTTGAACAAGAAATTGAAACAAATCGCGAAAGCAAAAAAAATCCGGTTGAATGAAGGCGTATATACAGCCGTGATGGGCCCTAACCTGGAAACGCGTGCGGAGTACAGATTTCTGAGGCAGATAGGAAGCGATGCGGTTGGCATGAGCACCGTACCCGAAGTGATTGTGGCCAACCACATGGGCCTGCCGTGTTGTGCGGTTTCGGTATTAACCGATGACTGCGATCCGGATAACCTCAAGCCCGTTAACCTGAAAGAAATTGTGAAGGTAGCGGGTAAGGCCGAGCCGAAGCTTACCCAGCTTTATGTGGAGTTGATAAAGTCGCTGTAAATTAGTTGGCCAGGAGAAAATTCCTTCGCGTATTATACATTAGCAGATAGCCCCGCTTACTGGCCTCGGATAAGAACGACCGTGAAACAAGTGTTTCCATGAGTGCCGACCTTTCCAAAAATCGAGCAAGAAGCTTTTGAATACGGTTTTCGGCTATCTCCAATCGTTTTCCCAACTCAGCAAAATCGGTTTTCCCAGGATGACTGTTTTTTTTGTAAACTGAACTTTTGTAGCCATCGGCAAACAATCCTTTATCCAAGGCAAAATCAGAATCGTCTACGTGTAAACGGGTATTGAGCAAGTCATAACCGGGACTCAACAGGTAATCGCCCTGTGCAGATTCCAGCAGTGAAAAATTTTTTAAATGGGCATCGCCATTCGAAAATAAAAAGTTAAACACTACGAGCGCAAGAAATTTTTCTGCCTCCACACGCCAGGCCGGAACAAATTTTTTGATCAATAAACCAATTTCTTCGTAGCTGTAATCGTACTTAAAGTTTATGCCGGCATTTTCTGAGGTTCTTCCGGCCAGGGTAGCGAAATCCTCTTTGCCCCATTTGGTGCCATCTGGTTTTACATCAAACCGTTTGGTTATATACGCAGGGGTGCCGTCCTGAAAAAATATCAGGGCATTTTCTGCAACGGATAGGCCGTATACTTGCCTGGCGATTTGCATGGTCAGGTGCTCGTTAGCGGGTACCTGATCTACCTTTTTTACATCCCGCGGTATGGGCTTTAATATGTAGGTGCCTTGTTCGCCTTCACGGGTTAATCGCAATTGATTTTTTTCAAGCAGAAAACTTAACTTTTCCTGCACACCTGAAATGGATATTCGCTTCCGGTTATCGATGAATTGCGCGGCTGTTTGTTCATGCGTCAAGGGATTTGGATATGGAAGAATATGGCTGACTTTCCTGCCTTGGAATAAATGGCGTAAACAGCCCGGACTATAGGTTGAGAATCCTTCTGCCAACGTTCCAGGGCAATATTTTAGTTTAAATGCTTCCACAAAATTTATCAAACAGGCCTCAACGTTACGGCTCCGGGGGTATCGTAATTAGCCGTTGCCAATAACAAACCAAAATGATCGTCTTCATCGATTTGCCACTGTACCGATTGAAGTTTACGGTTCACCCCTTCGCTTAGCAGGTTAAAGAAAAAAGGAAAAAGGCAGGTACTGCGGTGTTCCTGAGCATTTTTAGGCAACGTAAGGCTGATGGCGGGTTTATCCTTATCGGTGAAGTAAGCATCCTCATACCGGAACGAATAGCTGTTTCGGTTTTCTTCTGTCAGTACTCCTGCCCACACCCCGTTTCGGTAAACATTAGCCTTTCGCATTCATTCAAAAAGGTTTAATAACTTCCAGTTTAAGCTGCATCCCCAATACAGTGGTTATTTTTTGAATAACATCAAGTGATGGATTACCCTGTCCGCGTTCTAACTTATACAGCGTATTGATGCTGATTCCCGCGAGATCTGCCAAGTCAGGCTGCGTAATACCAAGTTCTTTCCGCCTTTGCCGGATGGACTCGCCAATTGCTTTAACCAACATTATAATGTGATTTTAACATAAATATACTCTGTGGAGGCACACTAATCAACAAAAATCATATTATAGTGTGATTATTGGAGTTTCACCTTCAAAAACTCAGCCGTAAAACTCCCCTTAGCTTTCTTCACCATCTCTTCCGGGGTTCCGGCAAACAACAGCTTTCCGCCTTTCTTTTCACCGCCTTCGGGGCCCAGGTCAAGAATCCAATCGGCACATTTAATTACTTCGATGTTGTGTTCAATCACCACAACGGTATGTCCCTGGTCAACAAGGGCGTTGATGGCTTTAAGCAGTTTTGAAATATCATGAAAGTGCAATCCAGTTGTGGGTTCATCAAAGATGAACAGGATTTGTCCGCTGGCCGAGTTCTTGCCAAGAAAGGAGGCGAGTTTCACGCGTTGTGCCTCGCCACCACTTAGCGTGTTAGACGACTGGCCGAGTTTCACGTACCCCATGCCTACATCAAACAGCGGGAGGATTTTTTCATAGATAGATTTTTTGTCTTTGAAAAATTCAAGCCCGTCCTCCACGGTCATGTCCAGCACATCGGCAATATTTTTTCCGTTGTATTCAACTTCAAGCACTTCCTGTTTGAAGCGTTTGCCCTGGCAGCTTTCGCACTTCAGAAAAATATCGGCCATGAATTGCATCTCTACTTTTATTTCGCCTTCACCTTCACAGGTTTCGCACCGGCCACCTTCTACGTTGAAAGAAAAGTGTGAAGGCTTGTAACCCCGTTGTTTGGCAACGGGTTGGTCTGCGTAAAGCTGGCGAATGGCATCGTAGGCTTTTACATAGGAAATAGGGTTGGAGCGCGAAGATTTTCCGATCGGATTCTGATCAACAAATTCAACTTGCGTGATGCTGGACAGATCGCCCTCCAACGTATCGTACTTGCCCGGAGTTTCGGCTACCGAACCATGCATCCGGCCAACGGCAGGATACAGAATTTTTTTAATCAAGGTTGATTTACCCGACCCGCTGACTCCGGTTACCACCGTTATTGTGCCCAGCGGAAATTGCACCGTTAAATTTTTCAGGTTGTTTTCGCGTGCGCCATGCACCGTAATGGAGTCTTTCCACTTTCTGCGTTTTGACGGTACCTCAATCTTTTCTTTACCGGTCAGGTAATTGGTGGTATGCGAAAGAACTTTTCCATTCAACTCCTTCAACGAACCCTGAAATACCAATTGTCCGCCATGCGCTCCGGCCTCCGGCCCGATATCAATAATCTGATCGGCTGCCCGCATGATTTCTTCTTCATGCTCCACCACAATTACCGTATTGCCCAGGTCGCGCAGCGATTTGAGAACTTCTACCATGCGTGCGGTATCGCGCGGATGCAAACCGATGCTCGGTTCGTCCATAATGTACATAGAGCCCACCAACGCGCTACCCAGCGAAGTGGCCAGTTTAATGCGTTGGTATTCGCCTCCCGATAGGGTTGATGTTAACCGGTTTAAGGTGAGGTAGCCCAGGCCTACTTTGTCGAGGTACTCCAGGCGAGTACGGATTTCGGTAAGAATCCGACCCGCTACTTTTTGGTCGTAAGCCGGTAATTTCAGGTTTGTAAAAAACGCCAGTACATCTTCAATGGGTTGAAGGGCCAGGTCAATAATGGATGTATCAGCAATCTTCACATAATGTGCATCTTTTCTTAGCCGTGTGCCCTTGCAGTCGGGGCAGTTGGTTCTTCCGCGGTAGCGGGAAAGCAAAACCCGGTACTGAATTTTATGGGTCTTGGATTCGAGGTATTTGAAAAAGGCATGAATACCATCGAAATAATCGTTGCCGTTCCAGAGCACGTCTTTTTCCTGTTGGGACAAGTCATGGTACGAACGGTGTATCGGAAAATCAAACTGAATTCCGTTCTTCAGCAAGGGCTTAAGCCATTCGCCCATCACTTCGCTGCGCCAGGGCGCCACTGCGCCTTCATATACCGATAGCGATTTATCCGGAATAACCAGGTCCTCATCAATGCCTAAAACTTTTCCAAACCCTTCGCACGTACGGCAGGCGCCAAACGGGTTGTTAAAGCTGAAGAAGTTGACGGAGGGCTCGGTGAATTTCATGCCGTCCAACTCAAACCGATCGGAGAAATGCATAGGCTTTTTCCCTTCAGCATAAACGATGCACGCATCGTTTCCTTCATAGAATGCCGTTTGAACGGAATCGCCCAGGCGAAACACGGTATCCTCATCTTCCGGATTAACCGAAAGCCGGTCGATCAGAATTTCAAACTTTACATCTTTGCCTGAAATCCGTTTTTTATCGGCCAGATATTCTTCAATAAAACCGGGTTCACCGTTAACCAGCAGGCGGGTAAATCCTTTGCTGAGCAACAGGTTCAACTCATCGGAGATTTTGCGTCCTTTCTTTACAGCCAACGGGGCTGCCACCATGATGCGCGTACCGGCAGGCAAGGCATTAACGGCATTAACCACATCGGTCACGGTATCACGCTTGACTTCCTTGCCACTTACCGGGGAATAGGTTTTCCCAATCCGGGCAAAGAGCAATTTCAGGTAATCGTACACTTCGGTGGTGGTACCCACGGTTGACCGCGGGTTGCGGGTATTTACTTTTTGTTCGATGGCAATGGCCGGTGACACCCCCCGGATGTAATCCACTTCAGGCTTTTCCATACGGCCGAGAAACTGGCGGGCATAGGAGCTCAGACTTTCTACATACATCCGCTGCCCTTCGGCAAAGAGGGTATCAAACGCCAGCGATGATTTGCCGGAACCCGACAGCCCCGTAATCACCACCAATTTATTGCGTGGAATGGCCACACTCAGGTTTTTAAGGTTATTAACCCGCGCCCGTTTGATGATGATGTAATCTTTAGGATTAAGTGTATCGAGGTGGGAGTCGTTCACAAAATTGTCCGGGTTCACCCTGCAAGTTAGTTGAGCGGTACGAAATAAAAACACCACCCGGTTTGGATGGGTATACGACAATTTTGCGGTTCGTTGAAAAATGCCATCGCGCGCCTTGATCCCTGAAGGGAGCCACCACGCCAACCATCAGGCTGGATGGTGCTTGGTTAACACAAGTTTATTTTCTTAGTTATCGAAGTCAGGATCGTAGCTGGCCTCACGGCTTTGCTTGGTGCCACCCTCTTCATCGTAGTCATCGCCCGAACCGGCAAAGTCATTATCTGAGCCGTAATCCTCATCTCCATCACCGGAATTGTCGAATTCCTGGGGTGCTCCCGATTCCACATCGTATTCGCCTTCGCTGTTTTTGGTGGCCGGTACCTTTACCAGGTAAATGGAATCCTCGGTTTCGAGGGGAAACACAAAGATGGGCTCTTTTTTGGCATTGGTAATCCGGGTTATGCTGCCCTCATACCCGGTGGGGTATTGTTTTTTAAGGAGGTCGAGAAGGTCATCGCCAAGATTTTCCAGACTTTTAATTATTCGCTTTTTGCTATCGGGCATAGGGTTTTAGCTCAAAAAATCGAAAGCAAATACCTAAAGAATTTTATTTACAGACAAGAATTTTCAGGAAATTATTTGCGCTCTTTGAGAATCTTAATATCTTTTCAACCTCATTACTCATTAAACCCCCACACAATATCGAGACAGAGCTCTACGTTACCTAAATGTGAGATAGATGACTGAGAACAGATGCAGTGACAGCGAATTGGTGTCACGCTATCAGACTGGTAACGAAGGAGCTTTTGAGGTGCTGCTGCACCGTCATAAGTCGAAGTTGTATACCGCTATTTACCTGATCGTCCGCGACCGCTATGTGGCCGAAGACTTGTTGCAGGAAACGTTCATCAAGGCGATCAATACGATACGCGGAGGACGGTACAACGAAGAGGGCAAATTTTTACCATGGATTAGTCGCATTGCGCACAACCTGGCCATAGATCATTTCCGGAGAAAAAAACGGTATCCGGAAATCGTGTTGGAAGACGGGAGCCGCTTGTTGAACTCGATGGAGTTTTCGGAAGAGTCGATGGAGTCGAAGCAGATCATGCAAGACACCCGATCGAAACTCAGGGGCTTCATCAAAGAGTTGCCAACCGAGCAACGGCAGGTGCTGATTATGCGGCATTTCCTGAAAATGAGTTTTCAGGAAATTGCCGACCGCACCGGGGTAAGCATTAACACGGCTTTGGGCAGAATGCGGTATGCACTCATTAACCTGCGAAAGAAAATGAATAACAACCAGCTTGCCTATGATAAAAACCTTTACCCAGAACGACCTGATCAGGTATTTATACCACGAAACTACGGAGCGGGAGGAACAGGAGATTAACAAAGCCCTGCTTACCGACCCGGAATTACGTGCGCAGTATACCAGTATGTGTGCCCTCAAAAAGGAAATGGACGCAGCGCAACTGGAGCCTTCGGCAGAAACCATCCAGAATATTTTAACGTATTCTGGGACCACTTCTGCAGTCAAGCATTAATCGGGATCATTAACCGTTGACAATACAACCAGGTGTTAGCGGTTAATGCTTTCTTTGCTATGTGAAAGTCCTGATTCTCCACCAATTTTTTAACACCCCGGCAAATGGTGGCGCAATCCGTTCGTATTATCTCGCCAGGGCTTTGGTTGAAAATCAAATTCAGCCTATTGTTCTCACAACCCACAACCAGTCCGGAATAAGCAAAACATCGGTTGAGGGAATTGAGGTTCATTACCTTCCCATTACGTATAGCAATCGCTATGGCTTCTTCAGAAGGGTATATTCTTTCCTGATGTTTGTAGGGGGTACGGTAACGTATGCGGGTAAATTCCAGGAAGCGGATGTAGTGTATGCCATCTCCACTCCCCTTACCACGGGATTAGCTGCCCTGTGGATAAAATTCCGGTACAACATTCCCTACTATTTTGAAGTGGGCGACCTGTGGCCGGAAGCCCCCATTCAAATGGGATTTGTAAAGAATCCAATTCTGAAATTCATTCTCTTCAAGCTTGAACGGATGATTTACAACCGATCCGAAGCCATCATTGCATTATCGCCTGCTATTCGCAAAGCCATCCTGGAAAAAGTGCCGCGCAAAACGGTTCACCTTATCCCCAACATGGCCGATACAGATTTCTATAAGCCGGAACCGAAGAAGCCGGAATTAGAGGATAGGTACGGTGTTAAAGGCAAATTTGTAATAGCGTACTTAGGAACGTTTGGCTTGGCCAACGGATTGGAGTACCTGATGGAATGTGCTGCATGCGCACAGAAACATGAGCTACCGGTGCACTTTATTCTTGCCGGTGACGGCCTGATGCGGGAAGAAATAGAAAAAATGGTTGAGGACAAAAAACTCAATACGGTTTCGATTCTCCCTTTCCGGAATCGGGATGGTGTTCGGGAGATTTTACATATTTCAGATGCCATATTCGTGTGTTATAAAAATCTTCCTGTTCTGGAAACCGGGTCGCCCAATAAATTCTTTGATGGCCTTGCCTCGGGAAAGCTAATCATTCTGAATGTTGGCGGCTGGATGAAGGAGGTAGTGGAACAAAACCACTGCGGTCTTTCCGTGGATCCGAAAAACGTAACGGATTTTCTTGAGAAGATAAAGGTCTTTATTTCGAATCTGGAAAAACTTTCGGCCTTTCAAAAAGCTTCCCGTTTACTAGCGGAAACAACGTACGCAAGAAAAATAATCAGCGAAACATTTATGGGTTTGTTCCGGAAGAATCAGGATTGACGGGAAATAAGTTCAATGGCAAAGTTTTTCAAAGCCTCTTTACCAGATGCATTTCCATTCACTTTTTCCAACTGCTTAAATCCTTTTTTGAAGTATTGATTGATTTTGTGTTCCGTATGTGAAGCGATGTCAAGCGTATCGTACAAGGCGCGAATAGCGGTTACCTTTTCTTTTTTATTAAATTTTTTCGCGTTTAACCAGGTAATCATTTCTTTTCGCTGATTCGAATTCGCTTTCTCCAGTGCAGTAATCAACAGGAACGTTTTTTTATTGGCAATAATATCACCCCCCACCTGCTTGCCAAATTTGGCCGGATCTCCGTAGACGTCCAGCAAATCATCTTTTAGCTGAAAGCCAATTCCCATGCTAACCCCCGCCTCGTAAAGCAGGGAAGCAGTCTGCTCGTCAGCC
>CAZOYJ010000002.1:0-28120 GCA_964583905.1 uncultured Roseivirgaceae bacterium | reverse complement strand
CACCTGCTTGCCAAATTTTTTCGGATCGGCATAGGCATCGAGCAAGTCATCCATCAATTGAAACCCTATGCCCATATTAATTCCGAATTCACGGAGCGCTTTACAGTCGGTTGCGCTGGCATTGGCTAACAACCCGCCCAACTCCAGGCTAAAACCCAGGAGAACTGCCGTTTTCTGCCTGATCATTTTAAGGTATTCATCAACGGAAACGGATTTTCTGGTTTCAAACTCCATATCCCATTTCTGGCCTTCGCATACTTCTTTGGCACATTGGTTAAAGGATTTCAGCACCGATTTGTATTGATCTGTGGGCAATGATGAAAACATTTCGTACACCTTTACCAGCATTACATCGCCTGAAAGAATGGCCGTGTTTATATTCCACTTTTCATGTACGGTGGCTTTTCCTCTTCGCAAGGGCGCTTTGTCCATAATGTCGTCATGCATGAGGGTAAAGTTGTGGAAGGCTTCCACGGCTACGGCATATTTTACCACCGACCGCACATTTTTTTTAAACAGCGAATAGGCCAGCAGCACCAACAGGGGCCGCATGCGTTTTCCGCCAAGCGCCATCAGGTAGGTAATGGGTTCGTACAGCGAAGCGGGTTCTGTGCCGAATTTTTGCTTTTGGATTTCGTGGTCAATCCAGGTTTTGTACGTAGACAGGCTCATGAAGTAATAATGCAAAAAACGGCTTATTGTTTAGCAAAAACCAGGTCAATTAACCTGCGGTCAACATCGGTTTTCTTTACCCGTACCCGAATCTGATCACCCAGGGTATAGATTTTCTTGTTCCGCCTGCCTACAATGCAGTAGTTTTTTTCATCGTATTGGTAATAATCGTCATCCATATCGGCCAGGCGGATCATGCCCTCGCATTTGGTTTCAATAATTTCTACATAGATGCCCCATTCAGTTACTCCGGAAATCAGGCCATCGTAGGTTTTATCGCCCGCCATCATCGACATGTATTCTACCTGTTTGTATTTGATGGAAGCTCGCTCGGCATCGGCTGCTCGCTTTTCGCGTTCGGAGGCATGTACGCACTTTACTTCGTATTCGGGCTTACTTACCGGCTTGCCGCCATCCAGGTAATGTTGCAGTAACCGGTGCACCATCATGTCGGGATACCTGCGGATGGGTGAGGTGAAATGGGAATAATGGTCGAAGGCCAACCCGAAATGCCCTTTGGCTTCAGTAGAATATTTTGCCTTGGCCATGGAACGTACAGCCAGCTGCTGCAACACATTTTGTTCGGGCTTGCCCTCAATGGCATCCATGAGTTTGTTCAGCGAACGCGAAATGGATTTTTCTTCCACCTGCAGCTTGTGTCCGAATTGTTTGGCAAACTGGGCGAAGTTTTTCACTTTTTCGGGATCGGGAAAATCGTGGATCCGGTAGACAAACGTATTTTTTTCAGCGCCTTTTTTCTGGGCATACACATGGGTAGCAACCCGTTTGTTCGCCAGCAACATGAATTCTTCAATGAGTTTATGCGCATCCTTTCTTACTTTCTGTACCACTTCAAGCGGTCGGCCCTTGTCGTCCAGTTTGAATTTAACTTCAGTGGTTTCAAAATTAACCGCTCCTTTAGCGAAGCGTTCCTTTTTCAACTTCAGCGCAAGCGTATTCAGAATTTTTAATTCTTCCGCAAACAAACCTTTACCAGTTTCGATTACTTCCTGCGCATCTTCATAGGTGAACCGGTGATCGGAGTGGATGATGGTTCGGCCAAACCACTCGTTAACAATTTGCGCTTTACTATCTAATTCAAATACGGCAGAGAAAGTAAGTTTATCCTCCCTGGGCCGAAGTGAGCACAATTCGTTGGACAACCTTTCGGGAAGCATGGGGATGGTGCGGTCAACCAGGTACACCGAGGTGGCGCGGTCGAACGCTTCCTTTTCCAGGCTTGAATTGGGTTGGATGTAATGGGTAACATCGGCAATGTGCACACCAACGCGGTAATTGCCGTTTGGTAATATTTCCAGCGAAAGCGCATCGTCAAAATCTTTCGCGTCTGCCGGGTCGATGGTGAAGGTGGTCATTCTGCGGAAATCCCACCGCTTTTTGATTTCTTTGGCGGTAATGCCTTCGTCAATTTTTTTGGCCTCTTTTTCAAGGCCGGGTGCAAATTTAAAAGGCAGGCCAAACTCAGCCATAATGGAATGAATTTCAGCTTCATTCTCACCGGCTTTGCCCAGGATTTCAATAACTTTTGCTTCCGGATTTCCTTCTCCATCACTCCAGTCCAGTACTTCAACAATTACCTTGTCATTGGATTGCGCTCCGTTTATGTTACCGGGCGCAATGAAAAAGTCTTTGTGGATTTTTCGGAAATCGGCTACAACAAACGCGAAATTTTTGGAGAGCTCCAGCTTACCCACAAACTGGCTGCGGTTGCGTTTCAGAATTTCCACCACTTTTCCTTCGGCATGTTCGCCATGCCGCGTAGGGAAGAGGGAAATTTTTACGGTATCGCCATCTACAGCCGAGCCGAGATCACGTGCTTTGATGTATACATCGGGCCGGTCTTCGCCAATAACCACGTACGCAAAGCGCGAACTTACGTGATCCACAATACCGGTAATTGTTTTTTCTTTTTGTGCACTGGCATAGGTACCATTGCCGAGTTGTTTGATTTTCCCGGCTTCTTCCAGGTCATACACCGAGAAGGTCATGGCTTTAATGTCGTCCCGCTTTTTCAAACCGAGCTTCTTGGCAATTTGTTTGATGCTGTAGGCCCGGCCCGGAGTTTCGTTCAGCACCTGTAATACCCCCGATTCAAATTGCTGTTTGGCGGAACTGACGGGGTGCGAATATTTTTTTCTTTTTTTTGACATAAGGACAGTTAAAACATCTGATCAGGCATGGATGACCCCGTTATCGTTAATCAACGGAAGCCCTTTCATCCGAAGGTAAAGCTGTGTGAGTACCACTACATCGCTGACACAGTAATCTTTTATACGTTCTAGGTCTTTCTCCTTGTAATACACTGAATTTACCTGGCTTCCGTCAATGCCGTTTTTGCTGGAGGGTATGTTGAAGATGGCCGCCAGCAGGTCGAGGGAAGTGTAGTGCTTATAGTCTCCAAACTTCCACAGTTCCATGGTATCCAGGTGGTTTACTTCCCACGATTTCTTTCCCGCATTGTTAAGCGAGGCGGGAAGCGGGAGGCCGTTAACCAGCATGCGCCTGCTCATGTACGGATAATCAAATTCTTTACCGTTGTGTGCGCAAAACCGTACGGCACCGAGTTTGTGGAGCATGGCGTTGAATTCCGTTAGCAAAATCAATTCATCATGCCCGTAGTACGCTTTGGTTTTTAGTCCGATCTCTCCATTCTCCGCAGCGTACAATTTGCCCACGGCAATGCACACAATTTTTCCAAACTCGGCATAAATACCGGCCCGCTGATGAAAAAGCTGTTCATCGGTAACGCCTTCTTCGCGTTTTAAAAATGAAGCCTTTCGCGACCACTGTACTTTCAGGCGTTCATCCAGTGATGGGAAGTTGTCGGTACAGGCAACGGTTTCGATATCCAGGAAAAGTATGTCGCGTAGTTCGGCAATCATGCGGTAAAGTTAACAATCTTTAGAGAGGTAAGCTAAGTGGATGTTGGGGTGGTCGGGCATTGTCAACTATCAACTTCAAAAGGCAGCTTCCCATTCCCACCTATTCCATCAGAAAAAGATGGGCGGGTTTTAATTCAATTATTTTTTTATCGAAATGTAAAACATCGCTTTGCCCTTGAGTGATGATTAGTCCCGTTTTCAAACCAAAGAACTCCATGGCCTCCAGCAAGCCCCTTGTTTCGCGGTCTTTATTTTCATTATGCAGTTGCTGGCAAACCTGCATCACCATTTTGCATTTACCCTTTTCAAATACCACAAAATCGCACTCGGCCTGCTCACGGAAGTATGACAGGTCATAATTTCTTTTCCGAAGGAACAGGTACACGATGTTTTCCAGGAGGCGACCTTTGTCTTTGCTGAAACTTAAACTGTTGGCATTGATCATACCGGTGTCAATCGCATACACCTTCCGGGGGTTAACCGTTCGGTTTTTTGCCGACCAGCTGAACCGGGTGAGAAAAAATATCAGATAGGTATCTTCCAGCCAGGCCAGATAATCTGAAACCGTATTGGCCGATCCCACCTGAAAAGATTTGCGCAGGCTGTTGTAGGTAAATTCCTTTCCCACATTCGAGAGCAAAAAGAGCGTGATGTCCATCAGCGTATTCGTGTTCTTTATCCCATAGCGTATAGCGATGTCTCTTGACACGATATCTTTCAATAGCATATGAAGCATCTCTTCGTTTCGGTCCCGCAGGTATTCAGGAAAGCCACCATGTTGAAGATACTCCTCAAAGGCCAGTGGAGTATTTTTTGACTTGGTGTACAACAAAAACTCTGGATAAGAAAAGGGGAACAACTCGTGCCTGAGGTGCCTGCCCGTGAGACGTGTGCCGAGTTCCTTGCTTAACAACGATGCGTTGGAGCCAGTAATAAAAACTTTTTTACCACGGTCGTGCAATTGCCTTACATATATTTCCCAGGCTTCAACGTTTTGGATTTCATCGAAAAAATAGGTTTTTGTCTTTGGGCCGATCACCTCGTCCAGTTTTTGAAAATCGGATACCTCAAAATCATGGACGCGCGGGTCTTCAAAATTGAAATAGGCAACGCCACCTTTATACCGGTGCTTGATCTGATCCATTAACGTGCTTTTACCGCACCTGCGTATGCCCGATATGACTTCCACATGATTGCTCTTGGAAGGGGCGGGGTAATCACGCTCGATGAAGGATTTCACTGGTTTAATGAAATCCTGCTGCAGCCGGTAGGCAATCTCCAGTTCTGACTTTAATACCATGCGGGAGTGTTGAGTAGTTTACACTGCAAATATAGGTAAGTTTATATTGATAATGTAAACTATTTTGACTTACCTTGAAGAACCGGTACTTTTCGCCAGGCTTGGCCAGAGCTACGGTGGCAACGGTGGTTTGGAAAGCAGCAAAGAGGAATCCGGTGGAGGCGTTGAAGTACGAGTAGTTTCTCTTTGATTAAGCTGGGATTCCTTATCGTCAGGAATGGAGCACACCTTCCATATCCAACTCTTTGATAAAACTCAGGTTATCCTCCTGTATGGAGTCGGGCACAAAAACAAATCGCTTGTCATAAATTTTGGGGCCGATGTAATAGCTTACCCAATACTCATTGTTCAAATGAAAAACGGAGGGATCGATGGGCTCGACCAGTGCAGCGCTTTCAGATGGCACGGTTTCAATAAAATGGCGCAATACCGAAGTATTCTGCTCTTCACCATCTTTTACCCCATATCCCTTGCTGGCCACTAAAGTATTTTCAATCGGGAAAGGGTTGGAGTTAATCAGGTATACCTTCCACTCATCGGGTTCACCGGTTTGTTTCTTGCGGGCTACCGCGAGCGTAACGTTTTTCACCTCTGGGATTTCAATGTCGCGAATCATATCAGCTCAAAATCAAACTGCTCAACAAGTTTTTGTTTTAAAATGAATTCAACCGCTTTTAAGTCTTGCGCGCCCCCCAGTTCTTTTTCCAGGGAAGTTACCGCCTTGTTAGCGATGCCACAGGGAATAATATAATCGAAATAATTCAGATTGGTATTCACATTAAACGCAAAGCCGTGCATGGTTACCCAGCGACTGGTTTTTACACCGAGCGCACAAATTTTACGGGCTTTTGCTGCATCTTCCGGATCGAGCCACACCCCGGTCATCCCTGAAATTCGTCCCGATTCAATGCCGAATTCTTTCAGGGTTTGAATCACCGACTCTTCCAGCAGCCGCATGTAGCGGTGGATGTCGGTAAAAAAATTTTCCAGGTCTATTACCGGGTAACCCACAATTTGCCCGGGGCCGTGGTAGGTAATATCTCCACCCCGGTTGGTGTGAAAGTAGGAAGCCTGGATGGTGTGTAATGCTTCCTTTTTTATTTTAAGATTGGCTTCGGCTCCGCTTTTCCCTAAGGTGTACACATGCGGATGTTCACAAAAAATCAGGAAGTTGCTGGTTGGTTTTTGATCCGCCCCGGTTAAATCGCGGTTCACTTTTTTTACGTCCAGGATTTTTGCAAAAAGCGAAGCCTGGTAATCCCAGGCCTGTTGATAATCGATAAGACCGAGGTGAATGAATTGCGCTTTGCGATTGATGACTTCGTTCACTTTATCTTATCCAATTCGCCTTTCAGGTAATTAATCGACTCAATCGGATCGGGTTCAACACCGTTTTCTTTCGCCAGGTAAACCGATACCCAATCGGTCAGGTGAATGAGGTAGTAATACTGTTCCAGCAAGGAAGCGCCTTCGCCCACCACATCAATAATCGGGTTAGATTTCTTCTCAAAAATATCGCGGCAGATTTCCATCCGCTTCTCCACGCGTTCATGATCGTGATCGGAGTACATGTAAATCACCTGCAGCATCGGCATCAGGTTTTCGGGGAAACGCCAGCCCACCAGTTCGTTGTGGTTCATTTCCGGAAAGGTGTTGATGTGGGCCATGTGCTTGGCGTTTTCATTCAGTTGTTGCTGGAAGCGCAACGCCATGGCGTACAAACGGTTGTCGCAATAAATTACCGGAAGCTTTCCTTTCAGCTTGCGGGCGATCAGTTCGGCTTCGTTTTGAATTCCTTTTTCACCACGATCCAGGAACTGGATGGCATTTTCGGTTTCTTTAATGAAGGTAGAGCCAATGTGGTTGGTGTGGTACAGCACGGATAGCAAGGCCACCATGTTATAGGCCAGCATGGCCCGTGGGCTGTCTGAACCACCCGGCAACTGGATGTAAAACAAATTGTACTCGCGGGCGATGTCGAGCAATTTTCCGCCAGAAGCAATAGCAATAACGTGCGCCCGTTTTAACAGCGCTTTATTCAATGCGGCAATGGTTTCTTCGGTGTTGCCGCTGTACGAACACGCAATAAACAACGTATGCGGACTAACAAACTGGGGAATGTTGTAGCTTTTGCACACGGTAATAGGAATGGGAATGCGGCCGAAGGTTAGCGATTCAATCAAATTGGCGCCAATACCTGAGCCGCCCATACCGGCTATTACCACGTTGCGGATATCGCTGCCGGGCCGAACCAGGTCTATGGATTCACTGATGCGCAGGGCGTCAGCCAACTGGCGGGTAAAACTTTCAATATATTTCCGGGTACCAGACATGTTCATGGATGCAAATAGTTTCGTACAAAGTTACGATTTTTGAATAGGCAACAAGCAAGGAAATATTCGGTGACCGATAAAATAAAAACCGGCAAACAGGGTGAAGACCTGGCGGCAGATTACCTCGTTCAACAGGGATTTGAAGTGGTAGCCCGCAACTACCGGCACAAGCATGCCGAGATTGACCTTATTGTACAGCAAAACGATTGGTTGATTTTTGTGGAGGTGAAAACCCGCAGTTCAACAGCTTTTGGTGAACCCGAATCGTTTGTTGACTGGAAGAAGGGAAGAAAAATTATGGAAGCTGCCGAAGAATACATTTTTGCCAACGACTGGCATGGCCACATCCGGTTTGACATCGTTGCTGTAACCCTGAAACAGCCACCGGAGATTGTTCACTTTGAGGATGCGATTAATTGAAACTATTGAACAAACACACAAGGCCACCTCACCACCTCATGTGACTTTGTTATTTCGGTAAATCTCCCGCCCCTTGTCGTTCCACTCAATCCGGATGAAAGGCTTGCCGTTTTTATCAAACGGATCTTTCGGGTAGGCAATTATTTTTTTTCTACGTCCGGTAGGGTAATATTCGTACCAGTCGCCAATTTTTCTGTTCCATTTGTATTGGCCGGTAACTGCCAACTGGCCGTTTTCATAGAACATGTAATAGTAGCCTTCCTTCTCTCCAAACTCAACCGGAATAATTTCTTTGGTTTTTTTGCGCTCGGTTGGATCGTAATAGCTGATCACAGATTCTTTTGGCCACCCCCGGAAATACTTTTCTTTATCGATCAACACACTGTCACGGTTGTATCGCATCCAACGTCCATGCTTTGTTCCCTTGTAAAATATCCCCGACTCCAGCACTACGTTGTTTTGGATTTTTTTATACGGCCCGTGCACAAGCACGCCCTTTTTTGGATCGAATTTGCTGGTACTCATCACTTCGCGCCTGGCGTAGTCGTAATAGTAAATGTCGCGAACCAGGGTTTGTGGTGTTTCAGGTTTTTTCAGGTAATAGAAGGTTTCAAAAACCGTGCGCTCGCCCACGCCTTTTCGTGAAAATCCTTTCTTGGTTTTGATGCCGTAGAAAACTTTTTTCTTCGGCTTTTTCTTTTTCGGGGCCTTGTCGGCTTCTTCTTCCTGATCGAAATCAAGGCTCACGGGTGTGTCGATGGTAAACATCCGGTCGGGTTCCTCTTCCTGGGCCAGCAAAGGCGTGCCGAGCAGGATGAAAACAAACAAGCAGATGTATCTACAAACCTTCATACGTTCCACAACGATACGAAATTTGAAAAAGTATGTCAGAATCGCAAAGGTCGGGGCGTTTGCCGGATGCAACACCCCGGTTTAATGATTTACGAAACAAACTCTACGCTTCGTTTTATGAAGTTGGTCAGGTCGGCACCGGTAAGCATATTTTGGGAGAGCAGGGCCAGGTCGAAGGCCTGTTTGGCCAATTTTGTTTTTTGCTCTTCGGTTTCGGCTTTCAGAATTTTCTGTACGATGCCGTGGTTGCCGTTCACGGCCACGTTGTAGCTGTCGGGCATACTACCCATAAAGGCATAACCGCCACCGCCCATTTTGGCCATGTCTTTCATTCTGCGCATAAATTCGCTCATGGTGATCACTACCGGTAAATCATCGGTAGCCATAGGAGCCACAGAAATAGTCATGGCAGTATTGTTAATGGCCTTTTCAAAAATGCCTTTCACTTGTTCCTGTTCTTCCGTGCTGAGCACGCTTTCGGTTTTTTCGTCCTTGTCGATCAGCTTATCTGCGGTGTCGCTGTCAACACGTTTGAGTTGGGTTTTTTCCAGCTTTTGCTCGAGGGTGTTGATGTAGTGGTTATCGAGAATGCCCTCCATCAACAATACATCATACGCTTTGTTTTTTGCGGCTTCAATAAAGCTGTGCTGCTTATCGGCATCGGAAGCATAGATGTATACCAGTTGCTTGTCTTTATCGGTTTGATTGGGTTTTATTTTTTCCCTGTACTCATCAAAGGTGAAATACTGACCATCCACATTTTTAAAGAGTGAGAAATCTTTGGCGCGATCGTAGAACTTCTCATCGCTGATAATGCCATACTTGACAAAGATGTTGATGTCGTCCCACTTCTTTTCAAAGTCCTTGCGATCTTTTTTAAATAAATCCTGAAGTTTGTCGGCCACTTTTTTGGTGATGTGCTGACTGATTTTTTTTACGTTGGCATCGCTTTGCAGGTAGCTACGCGATACGTTGAGCGGAATATCTGGTGAATCAAGTACGCCATGCAATAACATCAGGAAGTCGGGTACTACATCTTTCACCTCATCCGTAATAAAAACCTGACGTGAATAAAGCTGAATTTTGTTTTTTTGAATTTCGAAATCGTTTTTCACTTTCGGGAAGTACAACACACCGGTGAGGTTGAACGGATAATCCACATTCAGATGGATCCAAAAGAGCGGATCTTCGCTGAACGGATAGAGTTCTTTATAAAACTTCAGGTAGTCCTCGTCTTTTAAGTCATTGGGTGATTTGGTCCAAATGGGCTGGGTATTGTTGATGATGCGGTCAACCGTAATGGTTTTATATTTCTTTTTGCCATCCTTGTCTTCTCCGTCTTCAACACTTTCTTCTTTCGTGCCGAACTTGATTTCAACCGGAAGAAACTTGCAGTATTTTTCAAGAATTCCTTTCAATCGCCATTCATCCAGAAACTCCTCCGAGTCGGCATTAATGTGGAGGATCACATCGGTACCGCGGGTTTGTTTTTTAGAGGAGGTAATTTCAAATTCGGTTGAGCCATCGCAGGTCCATTTGGCGGCTTCGGTTCCATCCTGGTACGATTTGGAAATTACTTCAACCGAGTCTGCTACCATGAAGGAGGAGTAAAAGCCCAGACCGAATTTTCCGATGATGTCTTTCGCATCGGCTTTGTCTTTGAATTTCTCGACAAACTCGGCCGCTCCGGAAAAGGCAATCTGGTTGATGTATTTTTTGATTTCATCGGCCGTCATGCCGAGGCCCTTGTCGCTAACGGTAATGGTTTTTTTCTTTTTGTCGAAGCTCACCTCAATCTTCAGGTCGCCCAGGTCGCCATTGAACTCACCCAATGAAGCTAGTTTCTTTAATTTTTGGGTAGCGTCTACTGCGTTGCTCACGAGTTCACGAAGAAAGATCTCATGGTCGGAGTAGAGGAATTTTTTGATGATGGGGAAAATGTTTTCGGTATGAATGGAAATGGTACCTTTTTCCTGTACGGCTGCCATAGTGTAGTTTTTTTCGGTTTATATTACTGAATTAGCAAGGCTTAAATGAAAAATCCCTGCGCCTGCCTACCGCAGGCAGGCGGTGCAGGGATTCCAAATGTTGTTCCAAAGATGTTTGGGTGACAGGTTGGCAGTTAGCGCAAGCGATCGGAATCTTTCACAATCCGCTCATCTCTGCGAATAAACCGCACCGCTAGCCAATTGGCAATTACAGCCACAAACGTGAGGTAAAGGCCCAACCCATATTTGAAATCCGTAGTATAATCTTTCGAAAGTGCTGAGGTAAACCACACGGCACTGATCATCACGCAAGCCAGTATCAGCGAGTTTAGCGCGCCCAGTTTAATTTGGGTTTGCCGGTTGTCGAATCGCCTGATTTCTATAATGGCCAGGGTAATGCCGGCAACGGCCAGCACTGCGGTGATGGAATAGGGCCAGTAGATATATTGTGTTCCTTTCATCAGGTAAAAAGGCGTAAGCACCACCAGGGATTCACCGTCCTGTGCCTGCCAGATGGGTTGAACCATGGCTACCAGCAGCGAACCGATCGTGATAACCAGAAATACTGTTTGAATTCTTTGCCACATAAAGGGGTTGCTTTAACTTGGGCGGCAAATTACCAATTCAGGTTCAAGTTTCAAGATTTTGATTGACCTTGAATTCTGGGCACGCTATGAAACCTGCTTACGTTATTGATATTCTACGAACCCCCATTGGAAAATATGGTGGCACGTTGGCTCCAATCAGACCGGATGATCTTGCGGCACACGTCATTAAAAAATTAATTGAGCGGAATCCCGCCATCGATGGTAATGCTATTGAAGATGTGGTGTTCGGTGCGGCCAATCAAAGTGGCGAAGATAATCGTAACGTAGCGCGTATGGCACTTTTGCTTGCGGGTCTACCCAAAGAAGCAGGTGGGGTAACCGTAAACCGATTGTGTGCTTCGGGCTTGCAGGCGATTATGGATGCCTCGCGTGCCGTGATGTTGGGTGAAGGTGAAGCCTATATTGCCGGTGGTGTGGAGAGCATGAGCCGGGCACCGTTTGTAATGGCCAAAGCGCAGGAACCGTTTTCGCGTAAAGCCGAAGTGTACGATACCACCATGGGTTGGCGATTTGTTAATTCAAAGCTTTCAGCGTTGTATCATCCGTATTCCATGGGAGAAACAGCCGAGAACGTGGCGGAGAAATGGAAGATCAGTCGCGAAGATCAGGATAAATTCGGATTAGCATCTCAGGAAAAATATCAACGGGCGCACGAGGCCGGAAAGTTTAACGATGAACTGGTTCCGGTTCCGGTTCAGCAAGGTAAAGAAGTAATTGACTTTACAAAAGATGAGCATCCGCGTGCCACTTCATTGGAGAAACTGGCCACCTTAAAACCGGCATTCAAAGCGGGGGGCTCCGTAACAGCCGGCAACTCATCGGGCATTAACGATGGTGCTGCGGCCAGTTTGATTGTGAGCGAAGGGGCCTTAAAAAAATATAAAGTCAAGCCACTTGCACGGGTTGTTTCGTTTGCCGTAGCCGGTGTTGATCCCGCTTTTATGGGTGTAGGTCCGGTGCCTGCCGTGAAGAAAGCGCTCACGCGTGCCGGATTAAAGATCAGCGACATCGGATTGGTAGAGCTTAACGAAGCCTTTGCCTCACAGTCGCTGGCGTGTATCCGCGATCTTGAGCTGAATCCGGAAATCGTAAATGTTAACGGGGGTGCCATTGCCATCGGCCATCCGTTGGGATGCAGTGGTGTGCGGATCAGTGCAACGCTTATTCATGAAATGCGAAAGCGTAAGGTGAAATACGGAGTGGCTACCATGTGTATTGGGGTGGGGCAGGGGGCGGCTGTTGTTTATGAATTAGTTGACAATTGACAATCTACAGTTGACATGATTGTCAATTGCATTCTTGTCAACTGTCAACTCTACATGAGATACTTCTTCGAAATAACCTACAACGGCTCAAGTTATGCTGGCTGGCAAACCCAGGCGAACGCAACAGGCGTTCAGGAAGTGGTAGAGGATGCGCTTACCAAACTGTTGCGAACACCAACCAAAATTGTGGGCAGCGGCAGAACAGATACAGGTGTACATTGCGTGCAGCAATTTTTTCATGTCGATATTGAGAAGGCTTTTAACCGGGAGGGCCTTATTCACCGGCTCAATTCATTCTTGCCAGGAGACATTGCTATCCGGTCGGTTCAAAGCGTCAAGCCCGATGCCAGCGCCCGGTATGCAGCCATTGAACGCACGTACGAGTACCACATCACTACCGTAAAGAATCCATTATTAGCCGGCCTGGCCCTGCATTATTTTAAACCGTTAAACATTCAAACCATGAACAAGGCGGCTGCGTTATTATGCGGTGAGCACGACTTTGAATGCTTCAGCAAGGTAAAGACGGACGTAAATCACTTTCTTTGCACGGTTAAAAAAGCTTCGTGGAAACAACACGGCAATCAACTGGTGTTTACCATAACGGCCAATCGATTTTTAAGAGGAATGGTGCGGGCCATTGTGGGAACGTTGTTGGATGTAGGTACCGGAAAAATATCGGTGAACGATTTTCAGCAGATTATCAACAGTAAAAACAGGAAAAAAGCAGGTGCTAATGTCGATCCGTACGGACTTTACCTGGTGCGTGTAAAATATCCGAAATCAATATTAATAAATTAAATCTCCCCTCACCACAAGTGGAGAGGGGCAGGGGGTGAGGCATGGAAAAAGAACAAGTCAGCAGCGGAAATATTATCGACTTTAAAGTACTCAGGCGTCTGATGACCTTTGTACAGCCCTATAAAGGCAGATTTTATGTCCTGATTTTTTTAACGCTTGCCATTGGCTTGCTTACTCCGTTACGCCCCCTGCTGATTCAATGGACGCTCGATAATCAGGTAGCGGCTGGCGATTACAACGGCATGGTAATGATGATGCTGATCCTGGTGGGACTGCTTTTCGTTCAGTCTATGGCCCAGTATGTGCATACGTACATGTCGGGTTGGATGGGGCAACAAGTTATTCGCGATATACGCACGAAGCTGTACCAGCATTTGGTAAACCTGCGGTTGCGCTTTTTTGATAAAACACCAATCGGCCGGTTGGTTACCCGAACGATTTCGGACGTGGAAACCCTGGCGGATGTATTCAGCGAAGGCTTGGCCGCTATGGTGAGCGATTTACTGCAACTCATTTTCATCCTGGCATTCATGTTTTACCAGGATTGGCGATTAGCTCTGTTGAGTTTGGCTACCCTTCCGTTGTTGATGATCTCTACGTACATCTTCAAGGAAAAAATAAAAGTTGCGTTTAACGATGTGCGCAATGCCGTAGCCAACCTCAACACGTTTGTGCAGGAACACATCACCGGCATGAACGTGGTTCAGATTTTTGCCAGCGAAAAGCGGGAGTTCGAAAAATTCAAAGCCATCAACGAAGAGCACAAGCAGGCCAACCTGCGCTCGGTGTTGTATTACTCCATCTATTTTCCGGTTGCTGAAATTATTGCAGCTGCCGGTATTGGTTTGCTGGTATGGTATGGCGCCAAAGGAGCCATCAACTTTGAGGAAACCGGCATTACCATTGGTAAACTCATCGCGTTTATCATGTACATCCAGATGTTTTTCCGACCTATCCGCATGATTGCTGACCGATATAATACGTTGCAAATGGGCATTGTAAGTTCCTCGCGCATCATGAACCTGCTGGATAACGATGAGCACGTTCAGGCTGCCGGAACCCAAAAACCCGATCACATTCGTGGTGAAGTAAAATTTGATCATGTTTGGTTTGCCTACAATGCCGAAGAGTATGTGCTGAAGGATGTAAACTTCGAGGTAAAAGAAGGGCAGACCATCGCATTAGTAGGCGCAACCGGGGCCGGGAAATCATCCATCATTAACCTGCTCAACCGGTTTTATGAGATCAACAAGGGCACCATTACCGTAGATGGTGTCGATATCCGGGAATACGATCTCGGGCTGTTGCGAAAAAATATTGGTGTTGTGTTGCAGGATGTGTTCCTGTTTTCCGACACCATTATGAACAACATTTCACTTGGCAATCCCGAAGTAACCGAAGACATGGTTTGGCATGCAGCCGATTTGGTAGGCGCCCGAAAGTTTATTGAGCGCTTACCGGGGCAGCTTAATTATAATGTAATGGAACGCGGGGCTACCCTTTCCGTTGGGCAACGCCAATTGATTTCCTTTATACGCGCCATGGTTTACGACCCAAGAATTCTGGTGTTGGATGAAGCCACTTCTTCGGTAGACAGCGAGACCGAACAAATGATTCAGCAGGCGATTGAAAAAATGATGAAAGGCCGAACGTCCATCGTAATCGCCCACCGCCTTTCCACCATTCACCGGGCCGATAAAATCCTGGTGATGGATTTGGGTGAAATCCGCGAACGCGGCAAACATGAAGAACTTCTGGCGCAGGAAGGGTATTACGCCCAGCTTTATAAAATGCAATACAAGGAGTTCGTGTAAAACGGATATTGGGTATCTTTGGTAATGCATCCATTAAAAGCCCTCCTGTTTGTTGTTGGTTTAGTTTGGTTGGCAACGCCAAATGCTGTTGGGCAGCGCACGACCTACAAAGGCAAAAAGCTTTCGCCCCTGCGAAGCTATAACGATCCGGCACTGACCCGCGCCAAGACTGGCTCTACCATTCCGCTGTTCGATGAGGGTGGCTATCCCTACCAGGGTATTGGTATTAAAGTGGGCGATCCGATGGCCGTTACGTTTAAGTTTTATGTAAGTGAACATTTTGCTGTAGTGGCTGATTTTGGCAAATCAACCAGCTCATTTTACAAAAGTTATTATGCCCAACTTTTTGACATTTACTTCCCCGATCCTTTTGATACACTCACCTATGTTTCACATCGGGCAAAAGCCGATTGGGTGGGTGAAGTGAAATTGCTGTATCAGCGTAAAGCCTACAATCTGATGAAGGGACTGCAATTTTATGGCGGCCTTGGTCTTGAAATGAGAGACACAAAGCTTAAGTATACTTTTAATGTGGAAGAACCGGCTGAGCCGGCAACGTTAACTGAACAGCGAAGGTATTCTACACGTGGCCTTGAAGCAGTTTTAGGTGCAGAATACGCGGCTTTTGGTTTACCGCTATCCTTCTTTATTGAAGCGGAGTATTATTACGACCTGGTTAAAGATCCGGGGTGGACAAGACTTCAGGGCGGCATTGGCGTGCGGTATGTGTTTTAGCAGGCTTCTTTATCCGGTTCGAATAAGAAATTATTCTTCACCAACCTGCACCTCATCCGCTTTAACCTGTTTTTCATACAGGTCTTTGTAAAATCCGCTTTTCTCCAGCAGCGATTCGTGGGTTCCTTCTTCCACGATCTGCCCGTCCATCAGCACAATAATTTTGTTGACCAGTTTGGCCGAAGAAACCCGGTGCGAAATAATGATGGTGGTGCGTCCCTGCATGATGCGCTTCAGGCTGTTGAGAATGTTGTTCTCGGTGTTGGTGTCCACAGCCGACAGGGCATCGTCCAGCATCAGAATTTTTGGTTCATGAACAATGGCCCGCGCAATGGATACGCGTTGCTTTTGTCCGCCCGAGAGCGTGATGCCGCGTTCGCCAACGCGGGTGCTGAAGCCTTGCGGAAAGCCCATGATGTTGTGGTATACATCAGCATCTTTTGCTGCCTGGAGGATTTTTTCTTCGTCAGGATGAGGTAATCCAAATGCAATGTTGTTGGTGATGGTGTCGGAGAACAGGAATACATCCTGCGGCACATACCCGATTTGTTTTCGTAATGCAATCAGGTTGTAATGGGAGATTGGAATATCATCAATTAAAATTTCACCTTCACGGGCATCGTACAACCGGGCGATCAGGGTTGATACGGTGCTCTTTCCCGAGCCCGTAGTGCCGATAATCGCCAGCGATTCGCCCGGGTTAACCGTAAAGGAAATGTTTTTCAGGGCCGTAATTCCGGTATCGGGGTAAATGAACGTGACATTCCGGAATTCTACTTTTCCCTTGATCTCTGTGTCCAGGTTTTTTTCTGAAACCAGGGTGGGTTCAGTTTTCAGAAACTCGTTAATTCTTTTTTGCGAAGCTTCGGCACGCTGCACCAGGCTGCTGGTATAGCCCAACGAAGCCACTGGCCAGGTTAATAGGTTTACGTAGATAATAAATTCGGCAATGTTGCCCAGTGATAAATTTCCGGAAATTACTTCAGCGCTGCCTGCGTACACGGTTAAAATAGTGCTGAGCCCGATTAATCCGAAAATCAGCGGAAAAAACAGCGCCTGTACTTTAGTAAGCTTAAGCGATTGACGCTTGTATTCATCACTCTCTTTTTCAAACTTATGAATCGAATCCAGTTCGCGATTAAACGATTTGATCACGCGAATGCCGCTGAATGCCTCCTGAACAAAAGTGGATAGCCGGGATTGACTGCGTTGAATCTGTTCGGAACGCCTTTCAACAATGTTGTTGACGAAAAAAATACTGAGACTCAATAACGGAAGTGGAATTAGGGCATACCACGTAAGTGTTGCGCTGATGTGAAACATGATCGGGATCAGCATCATAAACAAGATGATAAGTTGAAGGCCATACATAATGGCCGGCCCCAGGTACATACGCACCCGGCTTACATCTTCCGAGATGCGGTTCATCAAATCGCCTGTATTGTTTCTCCTGTAAAAACTTAACGGCAGTAGTTGATAGTGTTGAAAAATTTCGTTTTTCAAATCGAACTCCACATGGCGCGACATTACAATTAAAGTTTGCCGAACGAGGTAAAGAAAAAATCCGCGCAACAAGGCCATCAATAAAATCAATCCGGCATACATAAGGATGCCGAAGGCAAAAATTTTAAAAAAGTTTGCCTGCAGGTTCAGTCCTTCGAAGGCCCGGTAAATCCGGATGTTGTCTACCACCAAATCGATGGAGTGTCGTACCAGTTGAGCCGGGATGATTTGAAAGGCGTTGGAAATGATTACAAAAAGGATTCCCAGCAGGATCAGTTTTTTGTATTTAAACAGGTATTTATTGAGGTATTTAAGCTCTTTCATGTACAAAAATTTGGCCGACTCTCCCTAAAACGAAACAAACCTCTTTTAGTTTATGCAAACGTTTGAATGCATGGAAATCAATCTAAAAAGGGGTACTTTTGTGCGTCCCTCTGGAATGGTAAAATCCGCGTAAGCGGCCTGTAAAAGTAGTATAATCAATCCTAAAAAAAATCGGATGGAGATCAAAGAACTGGAGAAGGTGGAACATGCCGGATTGTTCGGCACGCTTTCACAACTAGGGCACGAACAGGTGGTGTTTTGCAACGATGAAGCCACCGGGTTGAAAGCCATTATTGGTATTCACAACACCACGCTGGGTCCTGCATTGGGCGGTACGCGCATGTGGAATTATTCCAACGAGCAGGAAGCCCTTACCGATGTGTTGCGCTTGTCGCGGGGCATGACGTTTAAAGCCGCTATCAGTGGATTAAACCTGGGCGGTGGCAAAGCTGTGATTATTGGCGATGCCAAAACCCTGAAGACCGAAGCATTCCTCAGAAGATTTGGAAAATTTATAAATAGCCTGAATGGAAAATACATCACGGCCGAAGATGTAAACATGAAGACAGTAGACATGGAATATATCGCTATGGAAACCAAACATGTTACCGGCTTGCCGGAGTCGATTGGTGGCGGTGGCGATCCTTCACCCGTTACCGCATACGGAACTTACGTAGGCATGAAAGCAGCAGCAAAAAAAGTTTATGGCAGCGATAACCTTTCCGGCAAAAAAATAATTGTGCAGGGCGTGGGGCAAGTAGGCATGCACCTGGTAGAATATCTGGTTGAAGAAAAAGCCCAAGTTTTCATTACCGACATTTCGGATGAAAAAGTAAAAGCCATTGCGCAAAAGTTTGGGGTTAAAGCTATTGGGCAAGACGAAGTGTATGATCTGAATGTTGACATATACGCACCCTGTGCCTTGGGCGCCACGCTGAATGATGAAACTATTCCGCAGTTAAAGTGCAGTATTGTTGCTGGCGCGGCTAACAACCAGCTAAAGGATGAAATAAAGCACGGTTATATGTTGATTGATCGGGGCATTACGTACGCCCCCGACTTTTTAATCAATGCCGGTGGGTTAATTAATGTATACAACGAGTTTTTAGGGAATTACAACCGTGAACGGGTATTTGAACATGCCGAGCGTATTTATGATATCTGTACCAATGTGTTTGCACTGGCTGACGGGGAGAAAATCAACAACCAGGAAGCCGCCATCAGGCTTGCTGAAAAGCGAATTGAAGAAGTAGGCCGCATCAGAATACCCCGTTAATCGTTAGCAATATTTTCAAGTCGTCTGTAGCTTTGTGCCCCAGACGACTTTTTATTTGTAATTAACCGTTCTTTGAAACATGCTTAACCGAAGAAGCCTCCGCATAAAAGTAATGCAAAGTCTTTTTGCTTTTCACCAAAGCCGGGAAGCAGCCCATTTGCTCAGCCAGGATTACGTGGAAAACACTTTCCAACCCAACCTCAATTCGATGGAGGTACAGGATAAGCAGGAACTAAGTCGAAAAAAGAAGGAAGCCCTTAAACTTTTTAAGTCTGCATTTGAAAAAGATAAAGTCAAAGACAAGGAAGTTCCACACGAAGAGGAACAGGTAAGGGAAGTGGTATTAAAAAGTTTTGATTTATACACCAAAACAGTAAAGAAGGACTTCGAGCTTTTCCAGAAAGATCTGGTAAGAAATGTTGAAAAAATCTACGTCCATTACCTGCATGTGTTAACCCTTGCCCTGGCAGTAGCCGATGCTGCAGCGGCCGATAAAAAAATTGATCACTCCAATTTTTTAAAGAATCCCTGGCTTAAAGCTATCCGCGAAAGCGATGAATTGAAAAAGCAGGCCATGAAGCACAACGTATCCTGGGACACCCGCATGGACAGGGTGCGCCAATGGTTGCGCGATGTTGTGAAACAAGACCATGAGTACATGGCCTACCTGGATAAAAAAGCTCCTTTGGCAGAGGATCAAAAAAGGATGATGAATCATTTCTTCCGAAGAATCATCCTGGGCAAAACCTCCATTAATGAATTTTTTGAAGAAGAAGTATTGCATTGGGCCGAAGACCGGGAAATTGTTAAAGGCATGGTGGAGAAAACGATTAAGTCGTACAACCCGGCCGGGAAGGAAGGCTTGCAATTGCATGCCCTTTCGTTGAACTGGGAGGATGACCTGGATTTTATTGAAAGACTTTTCAAAGGTTCAACCCGGCTTTCCCCCGAACACCAAAAACTGATTGCCGATAACACGCGCAACTGGGAAGTAGACCGTTTGCCCTTAACCGACCGGGTAATTCTGGAAATGGCCATCACCGAAATGCTCAACTTTCCGAGCATCCCGGTAAAAGTTACCATTAACGAATACATTGAACTGGCCAAGAATTACAGCACACCCAAAAGCCGCCAGTTCATTAATGGAATATTGGATGTAATTGCAAAAGAACTAAAAGCCAACGGCAGTTTGAAAAAAAGTGGCCGAGGACTGATGGATAACAAGTAGTGTTAATAAGTTGTTAAACTTTGGATTTTTACAGATACGGTTGCCTTCAGAGCACTACACTTTGTATTTTTAAGCCCTTTTTGTTGTTTTTGGCTTTCTGAATATGGAAATCCGGAAAATACTGGTCAAATTTGAAGTCCTATGAGCAAAAAAAGCGGAGATACA
This sequence comes from uncultured Roseivirgaceae bacterium, assembly GCA_964583905.1. Classification (GTDB taxonomy): domain Bacteria; phylum Bacteroidota; class Bacteroidia; order Cytophagales; family Cyclobacteriaceae; genus UBA2336. The sequence goes on along the minus strand of CAZOYJ010000002.1, from coordinate 7,933 downwards.
TTGATGGCCTTCCTGGTGGGCGCTGCTGCCGGGGCTATTTTGGGCATTTTATATGCCCCCGATAAAGGTGTTAACACCCGTCAGAAATTATCCTTTCAGTTAGAGAAGTATAAAGATATGCTGCAGGGATTGATCAATGATTTTGTGGATGGTAAGGAGACTCCCTTAACCAGTGAGGCAAAATCGATGGGTCAGAAAGTAGTGGATGAGGCTAAACTTAAAGCTGAAAAACTTTTGGAAGATGTGGATGAACTTTTAGATCAGATTAAGGGTAAGAATAAGTAACTGAAAAACACGAAACGACTATGAAGACTATGAATGGCCTGATTGTAAAAAGCTTGATGATGGTGGCGTTTTCAGCCATTGTATTCACAGCATGCAAAGACAAGGAAGCCGAGAAGAAAATTGCAGCCCTCGAAGCCCGGTTGTCGGAAGTGGAGGGAAAAGGAGGTGCTGTTACACCCTCATTAAACCCAGCGCAAACCCCCGAACCGGAATTAAAGCCAGAGGGTCCGCTGCCGGTACTACAGTTCGAGAAAGTTGAACACGACTTTGGCACAATCCCCGAAGGAGAAAAGGTGTCTTACACCTATAAATTCACCAATACGGGCGATGCGCCACTGATTATTCAAAGCGCTCAACCAACCTGCGGGTGTACGGTTTCGGATTACAGCAAAGATCCCATACCGGTTGGCGGTACGGGGTTTGTAACGGCCAATTTCGACAGCAACGCCCGGACGGGTGTGCAGAACAAAACCGTAACGGTTACGGCTAATACCTGGCCTAAGCAAACTGTACTTAGCTTTAAGGCGATGGTTACACCTAAGAACACACAGGCTCCCGTTAAGTAAATTTGATTTAACCATATTCGCATCCCAAACCCTTACAGGTTTGGGATGCGTGTTTTTAACCCTAATTTTAAATCGCAATTTTTAAATCTGTTATGATGAACACAATATTATTACAAGCGCAGGCACAAGGAAGCAACACCAGCTTTTATATTATGATGGGCCTCATGGTCCTGATTTTCTATTTCTTCATGATCAGGCCCCAGCAGAAGAAGGCCAAAGACCAGAAAAAATTTATTGAAGACATTCAAAGAGGCGACAACGTGGTTACCATTGGCGGCATACACGGCCGTATAGCTGAGTTGGAAGGCGAAACCATTATTCTGGAAGTTGAGAAAGGCGGCCGGATCAAGCTCAACAAATCGGCCATTGCTTTGGATGCTACCAAGGCTGCCTATAAGAAGTAAGCGCTGCATACAATTTCGAATGAAATTTTTAGCCACACTATTCAACCTTTTCCGATTCAACCAGAAAAACTGGAAGGCAGTAGTGTTGTGTTTAGTTGCCGCCACCATCTTCTGGTTTTTTAATGCACTCAATAAAAATTATTCGGCCAATATAAGTTTCCCCATAGCTTTTGAGTACGATGAGGAAGGTTACATTCCGGTTAAACCATTGCCCCATCATATCAGGCTTAATGTTAGCGGATTGGGATGGGATTTGTTTCGCAGGAGCATTGGGCTGAAAGTTTCACCGTTGAATATTCCACTGGAAAACCCAGCCGAAGTGAAGAAAATTGTTGGCACATCTCTGCCGGCTCTGTTTTCACCGCAGTTGGAAGGAATCCAGATTAACTTTGTGCTTACGGATACCCTTCATCTTCAGATTGACCCACTGGGAAAGCGCGAGGTAATGGTACGCGTGGAATCAGTTGAATCCTATTTGAGGGCTGATTACGGTTTATCCAGCGAGGTACTGATTCAGCCGGATGTTGTTATGCTGGAAGGACCACTGAGCCTGCTACGGACTTTGCCGGATACTTTATCCATTTCGCTTCCGGTGCGCAATATCGACAGGCCGTACAAAGATCACATTGAAATTGAAATGGAAAGTGAATTGATTAACCTAAATCCTCCGGTTGTTCAGGTGAGTTTTTCGGTGGATAAGATGATGGAATTAACCAATACAATAGACCTAAAGTTGATCAATCTGCCCAAAGAGGTCAGGTCTGTAAATCATATAAAAGAGATTGGGTTTACGTATAGCATTCCAACCACACTGGCGCATACCATTATGCTCGATTCTATGCAAGCCGTTCTGGATCTTTCCGGAATGAAAAGAGGTCGTAACAGATTCGTACCCGTGATAACCGGATTACCCCCCTTTTGCCGGATTACTCAAATCGACACGGTAGACGTTAACTTTTAACGTGAACACACCCCATCAAATCGGCATTACAGGCGGCATAGGCTCGGGTAAAAGCCTCATAAGCCGGATATTCAGCTGCCTGGGTGTTGCCGTATATGATGCCGACAGCCGAGCGAAAGCAGTAATGACCACCGATGGAATATTGATGGTTCAGATTAAGAAAGAATTCGGAGGTTTGTCGTACCATGAGGATGGAATGCTGAACCGGGAATACCTGGCTAAAACAGTTTTCAATAATCCTGAACGACTCCAGGCACTCAACCGGCTTGTTCATCCTCGTGTTGCAGAGGATTATAAACAGTGGCTGACCGCACGTAAGTCGGATAACTATGTTTTAAAGGAAGCTGCCTTATTATTCGAGTCGGCATCCTACAAAACGCTAGATAAAGTAATCGTTGTGCATGCTCCGGAGAACATGCGGGTGAAACGTGTGTTGGAGCGGGATAAACACCGGGATGAGGAACAGGTGAGATTCATTATGGCACGCCAGATGAGCGATGAGGAAAAGATCAATCGAGCCGACTATGTTATTATAAACGATGGGTCGAAACTGGTAATCCCCCAGGTGCTTGGGTTGCACCACGAATTTTTGTCCTGGAACTAATTAAACGCACAATACCTTAGTTAACCATGAAGAAAAAGATCCTAACAGGAGCCATCATTGTTGTTGTTATCTTTTTACTGGCCCTACCCAAATTGGATTTGTTCAGCAATAAAAGTAAAAAGGAAGCGCCTCAGGGCGGTTCAGGTCAGCCGGCAAAGTTACCGGTTGAAGCGGTTGTGCTAAAACCGGGTAAACTGGACGATAAGTTGGTGGTAACCGGATCGATCCTGGCAAATGAATCCCTCGAACTGAAGAGTGAAGTGTCCGGGAAAATTACCGGAATTTTTTTCCGGGAAGGCAAGCGGGTAAAAAAAGGTGAGTTACTCGTGCAAATCAACGATGAGGAAATCCGCGCCCAACTTGAAAAACAAAAGCATAACATCAAACTCAACGAGGATAATGAATTCCGCCAACGCAAATTATTAGAGAAGGACGCAATCAGCCAGGAAGAATACGACAATGCGCTCAATCGCCTGAACACGACTATCTCCGATGTAAAAGTACTGGAATCACAATTGGAAAAATCAAGAATAGTAGCACCGTTTGATGGAACCATTGGCTTGCGGTATGTAAGCGCTGGGGCTTACATTTCTCCTACCACCACCATAGCCTCGTTGTATAGTGTTAACCCCGCTAAACTTGAATTCTCCGTACCGGCCCGGTATGGCATGCAAGTGGCACCTGGAAAGAAAGTTTTTTTTAGAGCCGAAGGCGACACCAAAGTTTGGCAAGGCGAAGTGTATGCGGTTGAGCCGCAGATTGATCCAAATACCAGAACCATAAAAATCCGCGCCCTCGCTGACAACCGCGATGGCCGATTACTGCCCGGCCAGTTTGTGCGGGTAGAATTAATTCTGGAAACCATTGAAAACGCACTGCTTATTCCTACCCAAGCCATCATTCAGGAAATGGAAGGGCCTAAAGTTTTTGTAAGCCGGAACGGCAAGGCAGCGCCTGTAGCGGTTACTACGGGTATCCGAACCGAAAGTGAACTGGAAATTCTAAGCGGATTGAATCCGGGAGATACCCTCATCGTCACTGGCCTGTTGCAAATCCGGCCGGGGTCAGTATTGGATTTCAAAAAAATTAATTAGCCATGGCCAGTTTATCATCCATAAGCATTCAACGGCCGGTTTTGGCCATCGTTATGTCGCTGGTAATTATCCTGTTTGGATTTATCGGCTTCAGCTACCTGGGAGTTCGCGAGTTCCCCAGCGTGGACCCACCGGTGGTAAGTGTAAGCACAAGCTATGTGGGCGCTAATGCGGATGTGATTGAGTCGCAGATAACCGAACCGCTGGAAGATGCCGTAAACGGTATTGCAGGAGTACGCACCATTACATCGGCTAGTTCGGAAGGCCGCAGCAACATTACCGTTGAATTTGAGTTGGGTGTTGACATGGAAACAGCGGCCAACGATGTGCGTGATAAAGTAGCGGGAGCTTTGAGCCGGCTTCCCCCTGATGTTGACCCTCCGGTAGTGTCAAAAGCCGATGCAGACGCCAACCCGATTTTTTATGTGCGGGTAAGGAGCGATAAGCGCGATCCGCTTGAGCTATCGCGGATTGCCGAAAACTATTTCATGGAGCGTATTCAAACCGTTCCGGGTGTAAGCCAGGTCCGAATCTGGGGTCAGAAAAGATACTCCATGCGGTTGTGGATGGATCCCATCCGAATGGCCGGATTGAAACTGGCTTCGTCTGATGTATTGCAGGCACTGAATCGTGAAAACGTTGAGCTTCCTTCCGGCCGGGTAGAAGGATTAAACACCGAACTCACCGTGAAAACGATGGGCCGTTTGATAACGGTAGAGGATTTCAATAACCTGATCATTAAAGAACAGGGTGACCAGCTTGTACGGTTCAGCGATGTGGGGTATGCACAGTTGTTTCCGGAAAATGAACGCACCATGTTGCGCAGCGATGGCTTGCCGGCTGTAGTGGTTGCGGTAATTGCCCAACCCGGCTCTAACACGATAGATATTTCCGATCGGATCTACGTAAAGTTGGAACAACTAAAGCGCGACTTGCCTCCGGATATAGATTACCAGATAACCGATACAACCAAGTACGTACGTTCCTCCATACAGGAAGTACAGGAAACAGTAATTATTGCTTTCATTCTGGTGGTGTTTATCATCTTTGCTTTTTTACGCGACTGGCGCACAACACTTATTCCGGTAATTACCATTCCGATTTCGCTCATCGGATCTTTCTTCTTTATGTACCTGATGGGCTTCTCCATTAATGTACTAACTATGCTGGGCATTGTATTGGCCATCGGACTGGTGGTTGACGATACCATTGTGGTTCTGGAGAACATTTACTCCAAGATTGAAGACGGATTGAATCCAAAAGAAGCGGCAAAAGAAGGAGCCGCTGAAATTTATTTTGCGGTTATCTCCACTACCATTGCCTTGGTGGATGTGTTTTTACCCATTATTTTTCTTCAGGGATTAACGGGTAAACTGTTTAAGGAATTTGGATTGGTGATTTCCAGTGCGGTATTAATCTCTTCCTTTGTAGCCCTGTCGCTTACGGCCATGATGTGCTCGCGCATTCTCAAAAAACGCGAAAAACGCCCCTGGTTGTATGAAAAAACAGAACCCTTCTTTGCCTGGCTGGAAGCTAAATACAGCCAGTCGCTTGAAAATTTTATGAAGACGCGATGGGCTGCTTTTTTCATTATGCTGGCTGCCGTTGCGCTGATTTATTTCATCGGAACATCACTACCCAACGAGCTCGCTCCCATGGAAGATCGCGGGGAGTTCCGGATGCAGATACAAGGACCCGAAGGTTCAACCTATGAGTACATGGATGTACACATTAAAGACCTTGACCGGTTTGTTCGGGAGGAGGTTCCTGAGAGCCATAATACGGTGAGTGTAACCGCAGCTTCGTTTGGCGGAGGCGGTGTAAACTCCGGATTTATCCGGGTTCAGTTGGTTCCGGCCGATGAACGGACACGCTCTCAACAACAAATTGTAGATGACCTTACTTCTAAAATCAGAGACTTTAGCGGAGTGCGTGTAGCCATCAATCAACCGCAAACCATAGGCGATAGGCGAGGCGGTTTTCCGGTACAATATGTTTTACAGGCTGGCGAACTGGATAAACTGAAAGAGGTCTTACCTGAATTTATGGAAAAGGCAGCGGCCAGCCCGAAGTTCACCTTCGTTGATCTCGACCTGAAATTCACCAAACCGGAATTGAACATTAACATCAACCGCGACAAGGCGCGCAGCCTGGGGGTAAATATTTTTGACATCGCCCAAACCCTTCAGTTGGGTTTGAGTGGTGCACGTTTTGGTTATTTTATAATGGACGGAAAACAGTATCAGGTAATTGGTCAGTTTGAGCGCGAAAGCCGGAACAAACCCCTTGATTTGAAGACCATGTATGTAAAAAACCGGCATGGGGAATTAATCCAATTGGATAACCTCGTTACCTTAAGTGAGTCCAGTACACCACCCCGGTTAACGCGCTTCAACCGGTTTTCATCGGCCAAGGTGAGTGCGCAACTAGCCAAGGGAGTAGCCCTTGGTGAAGGCATCGAGGAGATGAACCGCATTGCTGATGAAGTGCTGGATGAATCCTATGCCACTACCCTGGATGGCGCATCGCGCGAGTTTGCCGAAAGCTCCTCAAGCGTTTATATGGCATTTATGCTGGCGCTGATTATTATTTACCTGGTGCTATCTGCGCAATTTGAAAGCTTCCGCGATCCGTTTATCATCATGTTCACCGTGCCTTTGGCGGTATCTGGGGCGGTAATCGCGTTGTGGTACTTTAACGAAACGCTTAATATCTTCAGCCAGATTGGAATTATTATGCTCATCGGTTTGGTTACAAAAAACGGTATCCTTATCGTGGAGTTTGCCAATCAGCGCAAAGCAAAGGGGTTAAATGTGATGGATGCCGTTGTAGGCGCAGCGGAAGCCCGTTTCCGCCCGATTATCATGACCAGCATGTCAACTGTGTTGGGTATCCTGCCAATTGCCCTGGCGCTTGGCGCTGGGTCTGAAAGCCGGGTTTCAATGGGTATTGCGGTTATTGGCGGACTGATTTTTTCAACGATCCTAACCTTGTATGTTATTCCGGCCATGTATTCTTATTTCAGCAGTAAGAGCAGTTCCACCTCCAGTTAAGTTTAGTTATGAAGTATTTATCCGTTGTTATTCTTGTACTTTTTTCGGTTGGTGTTCGTGCACAAGAGCAGCTAAGCCTGGCCCGGGCCATTGAGTTAGGGCTGCAGAATAACTTTGATGTTCAGATTCAAAAACTGGAAATTGAAATTGCCCGGGAAAGCAACACACTGGGTATGGCGGGGGCCTTACCCTCGGTTAATCTGAACGGTAACCAGAACAACAGCATCACTTATCGTAGACCGGCTAACCCATTTGCCGTGCCGGGGCAAAATATTTCGGATAACATTACCGGTCAGGTGGATATTCAGTTCATTTTGTTTGATGGATTTTTTATCCGGGTTTCAAAACGAAGACTCGAACAACTGGAAGCCTTAAGTTATGGAAATGCAACCCTGGTGATTGAGGGAACCATCCAATCCATTATCCTCGGTTACTACCTGGCTTTAATGGAGCGGGAACGAACCGGACTTAGAAAACGCGTAATGGATTTTTCACGTGAACGGTTTGCGTACGTGAAGCTGCGCAAGGAGTTGGGTGGCGCCATAACTTTTGATGTATTGCAGGCGCAAAACGATTACCTGACCGACTCTACCAATTACCTGTTACAGGAGCTGACGTACAAAAACACCATTCGCAATCTGAACCTGGTATTAAATGAGGACATCAGTAAAACGTATGAGCTTACCGATTCACTTGAGTATCTTGATGAAGCGTACAATGTGCAGGACTTGCGCCAGAAGATGTCCTCTACCAATACCAATCTTCGAAATCAATTCATGAACCAGGAATTGGTTCGCCTGGCTACCCGTGCCGCCATGGCCGACCGCTATCCAACTCTTACGTTGAACATCGGTGCCAATGGGTCGTTAGACAGGCTGAACGCCAATTTTGGATCGAATACCGGCCCGGAGGTTACCAATACGGTGGGGTATGTTAGCGGTGATCAGAACTTTCCAGTAACGAATA
>CAZOYJ010000001.1:54284-86259 GCA_964583905.1 uncultured Roseivirgaceae bacterium | reverse complement strand
CCATCATCGCCAAAGCCGGTGCCGTCCCATACAACATTCAACATGGGTTCAGCGACATTCAAAAGATCGCTCTCAGCCAAAACGGCATAAGCATGTGCTTTGTGATGCTGCACTATGCTTACCGGCACTCCCCATTCTTCAGCCAGGGTTTTTCCCAACTGTGCTGAGTAATAATAGGGATGAGCATCAATGACAACACGATCTGGCCTTGCCTTTACCAAATCAAGCAGATGAAACAATGTCTTCCTGAAACTCTCCTGACTTTCATACGATTCCAGATCACCCAAATATTGACTACTATAAATTCGTCCGTTTGCCTGTAATGAAAAAGTACTTTTCATATCAGCACCCATGGCAAGAATCGTCTCGGCCGTAAAGGCATCACGTGGACTGGCAGGTGCAAATCCACGCGACCTGCGCAAGACAATTCGTTGCTTTTGTTGCGGTGAGAATTGAACTACGCTGTCATCCTGCGCGATTACGATTTCTCGATCATGCACCAGGAAATAATCGGCAATGGTGTTGAGCGATTGAAAGGCTTCATCGTCTTTATACAGAATCGGTGAACCGCTCACATTCGCGCTAGTTGCAAGCAATGGTTTTTTCCATTCCCGCATCAGCAATTCAAACATGGCGGTGTAAGGTTGCATCACTCCGATTTTATTCAACCCGGGGGCAATGATGTTTTTACAAATTCCTGAGGCCGGAAAGTCTCTCACGCTCACCAACACAATCGGACTTTGTACACTGTTGAACTCCCTGATTTCAACGTCACTCACCACAGCGTCTTGCCTAAGTGTTTCCTCATCGGGGTACATCAGTGCAAAGGGTTTGGTCGGCCTGTGCTTCCGATCGCGCAGTGTTTGGATCGCTGCATAATTAGTTGCATCTGCCAGTAAGAGATATCCGCCAATGCCTTTCATGGCAATGATCTTTCCATCATGAAGGGCATCCATCAATAACGGGAACGCTTCTGACCAGTTGTTGGCTACCTTCTCTCCTGCCGCATTCAGCATCCAGGCATGAACGGCACAATCCGGGCACGAATTGGTTTGAGAGTAATATCTTTTGTTCAACTGGTTAGCATATTCCTCCTGGCACCGGGAACACATCCTGAATTCTTCCATGGATGTAGCAGGCCGGTCATACGGCAACGACCGCATAATAGAATAGCGCGGCCCGCATTGGGTGCAGGTTGTAAATGGATATTGGTAACGCGTATTGGCCTTGTCATGAATTTCCCTGCGGCAATTCTCACACAACCCGATATCGGGCGTGATCAGCAGATTGGGTTTACCACTTGCTGTGCTCTCTGTGATCGTGAACTTCTCAAAGTACTTGAGGCTCCTTTCCTCTGAGGTGAAATTTGTGATGCGTGAGATCCCCGGAAACTCCAACTGAAGCCGATCGGTGAAGTCCTGCAACGACTCTGGGTTTCCTTCTGCCTCCATGTGTACGCCATCCACACCGTTACAAACCCAGCCTTTCAAATCCAACTCACTGGCAAGGCGATAAACAAATGGACGAAAGCCGACTCCCTGTACCTGACCTTCAATATGGATACGGATGCACTTCATGTTACGACTTCCTTTCCTTTTGAAACCACTTGTTTGTTGAGCCAGGCATACCACTGATCCAACCCTTCACCGCTACTGCACGACAGTTCTATGAATTCAAGATTCGAATTGATCCGCCTGGCATACTCTTTCAGTTTTGGCAAATCAAACTTCAGGTAGGGCAGCAGATCAATTTTGTTGATGATGCACAACTGACTTCCGGCAAACATGTCGGGGTATTTCAGGGGTTTGTCTTCACCTTCGGTTACGCTGATGATCACGATGCGTTTGCTTTCACCCAGGTCGAACATTGACGGACAAACGAGGTTGCCGATGTTTTCGATGAATACCACAGAATGTTTCCTGGGTTTCAGTTCGTTGATGGCATCCCACACCATAGTAGAATCCAGGTGGCAGCCTTTACCTGTATTAATTTGAGTAACCGGTACGTTGTACACGGCAATTCTCTCCGCATCATTTGTGGTCTGCTGGTCTCCCTCAATAGCATAGAAATCGAAATCTTTTCCCGCATCCCGCAAGGTGCATTCCAGCAGTGCAGTCTTTCCTGAACCCGGGGAACTGACCAGATTGAACGCTGTTATGTTCTTCGCACCGAAATAGCCCCGGTTGCGCTCCGCAAGCAGGTTGTTCTTGTGCAGGATGTCCTGTTCCAGGTCAATTTGTGTACGCTTCACTTCATACGGCTGCGTTGATAGACTGATATGTTGATTCTCATGATGATCATGATGATGAGCCTGAGGGAAAAGCATATCTCTGACCTTGGTGATCTTCACCATACCGGGTTGTTCGCATCCGCAAGTGGCACACATATTCTTTCAGTTTAAGAGGGTTATGGATTGAATCTTCATTTCCTTGCCGCGCAGAATTTTTATCAAATGGTCTCCGCATAACGGACAGGGGTCAAAAATATCTTTCATTTCAAATTCACAATCGCAGTTATTACACTTCGCCCAGGCTTTGACTTTGTGAATCTTATAGTTGGCGTTCTCCAGCAAAGTATTCTTCACACCCACTTCCCATGCAAATTCCAATGCGTGTTCATCTACCCCTGCCAGGTTGCCAATTTCCAGATCAACACACTCAATGGCTTTGGCATGGTGGATTCTCGCCTGCTCCTCGGCTGTATCGACAATGCTCAGTACAATGGACAATTCATGCATCCTTCAGCAGTTGACAATGTTAAATGACATACCATCTTACTTGCGAGCCTGCCTGGCTATGAAATAGCGTCTCACAACAAATGTTACTACAAGAACAACAGCAAAAGCCAATGGAATGGAATGTTCCGGATTGGCCAGAAAGTGGCCGGGACTCCAGGGGTGTTCATGACCGTGGCCTTCGTGTGCAGAGGTTACAAGCGGCAGCATTAATGCGGCAGCCAGCAGGATTGATTGAATAGATTTCATACGTTTAATTTTTTGCTGATTAATCAAATCACCCTCTTTTCATCAAAAATCTTAATGATGAAAATCATGGCCCGATGATGAGAATCATCAGCCAAAAATTTGAACCATAAAAATACTTTTCAAGAAGCTTTAGTCCCCCTGAGCCACGCAGCCACTTATTTAGACTTGTTCCACATAAAACAATCTATATGATCACCGAAGCTCCAACAAAACGAAAAACCTATTATGAAGAGCTCACGGGTAAAGGCTACTCGCGAAGAGACTTCATGAAGTTCTGCACCATGATTGCCGCCTACATGGGGTTGCAATCTTCAGGTGTTGCACAAGTGGCGGAGGCCCTGAAAACAAAACCTCGCCTGCCCGTCATCTGGATGCACTTCCAGGAGTGCACCTGTTGCAGTGAATCATTCATTCGCTCTTCCCATCCTATTGTTGCTGATATCATCCTCGACAAGTTGTCATTGGACTACACCGAAACTCTCATGGCCGCAGCGGGGCACCAGGCCGAAGAGGCCATGCACAAAACCATGAAAGAGCACTATGGTGAATACGTGCTGTGTGTTGAAGGTTCTGTTCCGCTTGAGGCAGATGGTGTATACTGCATGATTGGCGGAAAATCTTCCCTGAATATACTGCACGAAGTAGCCGAAGGAGCGAAAGCCATCATCTGCTGGGGTAGTTGTGCAAGCAACGGTTGCGTACAGGCAGCCAAACCGAATCCAACAAGAGCTACACCCATTCATAAGATCATAAAGAACAAGCCGATCATTAAAGTACCGGGCTGCCCGCCTATTGGCGAAGTGATGGCCGGTACCATTGTGCATATCCTCACGTTTGGAACGCTTCCTGCCCTTGATGGCATCGGACGGCCGAAAGCCTTTTATTCAAAACGTGTTCACGACAGCTGTTACCGCAGGCCGTACTATGATGCCGGACTTTATGTGGAATCATTCGATGATGAAAACGCCAAGCGTGGGTATTGTTTATACAAGGTTGGCTGCAAAGGTCCGAGTACGTATAATGCCTGTGGTGTTATGCGTTGGAATGCCGGAGTGAGTTTTCCGATTCAATCCGGGCATGGATGCTTCGGTTGCAGCGAAGAAAACTTCTGGGACAACGGGCCAATCTATCAGCGACAGCCAAACATTGCGGGTTTTGGTATTGAGGGCACAGCTGACACCGTAGGGAAAGTTGCGTTGGGGGTAACCGCTGCTGGCATTGCCGCACATGCTGTAGTAACCAATCTGCGGAAGAAGAAGATGATAGATAATCTCATCTCCGAAGGAAAACAATCTGAACACGAACTTAAAGCAGAATAGCCATGACACGTATAGTAGTTGATCCGATCACCCGTATTGAGGGACATCTGCGGATCGAAGCCGAAATAAAAAATGGAAAAATTGAAGAAGCCTACAGCTCAGGCACCATGGTACGACTGATCGAAGAAATACTTCGTGGGCGCGATCCACGCGATGCATGGGCTTTCGTAGGCAGGGTTTGTGGTGTATGCACTACTGTGCATTCCCTTGCCTCAATTCGTGCCGTGGAAGATGCACTCGACATTACTGTTCCACCCAATGCCGAGCTGGTTCGAAATCTCATGTTTTGTGCACAAAATGTGCAGGATCACGTCATTCACTTCTATCACCTTCACGCCTTGGATTGGGTAGATGTAGTCAGTGCTTTGAAAGCCGATCCGAAGAAGACTTCCGAGATCGCCCAGAGTATTTCCAACTGGCCAAAGAGTTCACCTGGGTATTTCTCCGATCTGCAAAAGCGCTTAACCAAATTTGTAGAAAGCGGCCAACTGGGAATTTTTGCAAACGGATATTGGGGCCATCCGGCCTATAAACTCCCGGCAGAAATAAACCTGATTGGCGTGGCACACTATCTCGAAGCACTTGAGTGGCAAAAAGAAATCGCCAAGGTGCACACCATTTTTGGCGGCAAAAATCCACATCCGAATTTCCTGGTGGGCGGTATGGCTTGCTCCATCAGTATTGATGATGCGAGTGGTTTGAATGCCGAGAGGTTAGCCTTGGTGGGCAAACTTTTGAAAGATGCTCAAACATTTGTAGAACAGGTTTATATACCCGATCTACTTGCAGTGGCCCCGTATTACCTGGATTGGGGCGCCATTGGTGGAGGCCTCGGCAATTATATGTCGTATGGCGATTTGTCTACTTCGGGGTACCGTGATGTGGGTAATTATAAGTTCCCTGCCGGTGTAATTCTTAACAAAGATTTGAGTAAAATTCATGAAGTGGATCTGCGCAACGATTCCGAGGTTGAAGAGTACATTACGAATAGCTGGTATGAATATGCCGGTGGCGATGGAGTTGGTTTGCATCCCTGGAAAGGTGAAACCAAACTAAACTATACCGGACCCAAACCTCCTTTTGATTTTCTGAATACCGAAGACAAATACAGCTACCTGAAAACCCCACGCTGGAAAGGCCATGCCATGGAAGTTGGTCCGCTGGCGCGGATGCTGGTGGGCTATGCAAGTGGCCGACCTGAATTTAAAGAAGTGGTAGACTATGCATTGTCTGTACTGAATGTTCCGGCAACAGCATTGTTCTCCACATTGGGAAGAACAGCCGCCCGCGGACTGGAGGCCAAGCTTGTTGCCGGATGGGGACTTGAGTTCTACGATCAACTCATCACCAATATTCGAAATGGTGATCACCGCATGGCCGCTACGGAGAAATTCAAACCCGAAAACTGGCCGAAGAAAGCCATGGGTGTTGGTCATACTGAGGCACCACGTGGTGCGTTGGCCCACTGGATTGTGATTGAAGATCAGAAGATTGCCAACTATCAACTCGTTGTTCCTTCCACCTGGAATGCTTCTCCGCGCGATAAGGATGGAAATTCATCGGCATACGAGGCTGCGTTGAAAGACACGCCCGTACACGATGTGAATCAGCCGCTGGAAATACTGCGCACCATTCACTCGTTCGACCCTTGCCTGGCCTGTGCCGTGCACCTGTACGATGAAGAAGGAAAACATATAAGCAAAGTGAAGGTCCTATAAACTCCGCACCATGAATACTACAGTAGTAAGCAGACCGCACAGACTCAGACGTGTATTTGTTTGGGAACTGCCGGTGCGTGTATATCACTGGATCAATGCCTTGTGTATTCTTACACTCATTGCTACCGGTTTTTATATTGGCGATCCGCTGGCTATCCTGTCAGGGAAAGAAGCTTCTGATTTGTATTTGATGGGGACCGTGCGCTTTATTCACTTTGTAGCAGCCTACCTCTTTTTTTTCAACTTTGCGTTCCGGATTTATTGGGGCTTTACGGGTAACAAATATGCGAAGTGGAAGAATTTTATTCCCACCAATAAGCAATACTTCAAAGACATGTGGGCGATTATGAAAACCGATGTCTTTATGACGAAGGGCAGTGAATTGCATACCATTGGACACAATCGTATGGCAGGATTTATCTATTTCCTCACCTTCATTGCGTTCGGTATTCAGTGCCTTACTGGTTTTGGTTTGTACTCTGCGACCAGCGATTGGTGGTTCCCCAACCTGTTTACCTGGGTGCCTGCCGTGGTTGGCGGAGACTTTATGCTGCGCCAGATTCATCACTGGACTATGTGGTCCTTCATTCTGTTCACCGTGGTGCACGTGTACCTGGTGTTCTACCATGACTATGTGGAAGGACGGGGAGAAATTTCATCGATGGGTGGTGGATGGAAGTTTGTGGAGGAAGAAATTTTTGAGGCAGATAAGAAGAAGAAGAAGAAATGATTTCAGATTACAAATTCTAGGTTTCATGCGAGCCCAATTTGGAATCTGGAATTTTGAATGAACTAAGAGAAGCATATGGAGCGAACATCCGATACATTGATTTTGGGAGTCGGCAATTACCTGATGGGCGATGAAGGCCTCGGTGTGCATGTTGCCCGGCAGTTGAAAGAAGAAATTCCTTCCGGCTTAGCGGATGTGCTTGATGGTGGAACGGCCGGATTTCAGTTGATGGAATACATTGAATCATATCCGCGGGTAATTCTCATTGATGCCACACTGGACGGTAAACCCGCAGGTACGATTCAATTGATCCGGCCAAAGTTTGCTTCCGATTTTCCTAAAGCCATGAGCACCCACGAGATCGGGCTGAAAGATTTGGTGGAATCACTCACCCTGCTCGACCGGTTGCCCGATGTGTTTTTGTTTGTCGTTTCAATACATACTGTTCAACCTCTGTCCGTTGAACTTTCACCAGAAGTAATAGCAACATTGCCTGAATTGAAAAATCAGCTACTG
Source organism: uncultured Roseivirgaceae bacterium (assembly GCA_964583905.1). Classification (GTDB taxonomy): domain Bacteria; phylum Bacteroidota; class Bacteroidia; order Cytophagales; family Cyclobacteriaceae; genus UBA2336. The sequence continues at coordinate 78,993 of CAZOYJ010000001.1, read as the reverse complement.
GATTTGTGCAAACATCCAGTGGGAGAATCGGTATAGGCCTGCCCTTTAATCCGGGTCTCCATCCTGAATGCCTAACGTATACTCGCTCCGAACCGGGGCAACCGTTTTAAGGTACTTATACAAGGCGATCAATTCCATGTCGCTCATCCGGCTAAAGGGACCCCACGGCATAGGGGTGCCTGGAATAGCCCGGCCATCGCGGAAGCGTTTGATAAAATCCTGTTGCGTCCAGTCGGCTATGCGTCCGGTTTCAGGATCAGGAGTGATGTTGGGTGTCATCACATGCTTCCCTTTTACGATGTTGCCATTCTCATCAATAATTTCAAATTTATTGAGACCGGAGTATTCCGGGCCGGTGTATGCTCCGGTCATCATATCGCGGGGTGTATGGCACCCTCCGCAGTTGGCGATACTGTTGGCGATGTAGGCACCATAGGCGGCTGTGGAGTCGGGGGCAGGTGCAGGCGGCACGTCTCCATCGCCCATAGGCTTTATCAGAAAAGAAAAGACGACTTTGCCTATAAAGTTCAACTCATGTTTTGGCCTTGGATTATGAATCGGCTCCTGTGCACGCAAAAAAGAAAGGATAGCTGTGAGGTCATCGTCACTCATATCATAGAAAGGCATCATATCGATAATAGCTCTTCCGTCACGGGCCACTCCATAGCGCAGTGCGCGAGCAATTTCTCCATCGGTTAGTTTGCCAATGCCGGTTTCCATGTCGGGTGTAATGTTAGGCGCATACAACGTTCCGATAGGCAACTTAAAATCAAATCCTCCTTTAAGTGGAGCCTCTTCACCCCGATCAACACGTTGGAACTCCGCCATAGGTGCATGACAAAAGGAACAATGTGCCGGACCGTAGGCAAGGTATTTTCCGCGTGCTATCATCGCGGAATCTGAACTTGCCTGAATATCCGGATACGGTGCATCAAAAGTGCGGTCATAGCGAAGGTTAACCGTGATGACTAAAATCACTACGGCTGTGACCAATAGTAATACGATACCGAGCAGAATTTTTTTGAGCATGGTAATAGAAATTAGGCTTAATTATTATGTCTGAACATCATTCTGATGGCGGAGTAAACCGCTCCACAATATTTTCAATTGGCTTAACTGTCTGCAGATATGCAAAGATCGCTTTCAGATCATCTTCTTCCATGTGCGCATACATTATCCAGGGCATAATCGTGTTGTATTCACCGGGTGCTACCGATGGAGCAACGTAGGAAGAGTCGGCATACTGTTTAAATCGTTGCACAAACATATCTTCTGTCCATGTGCCTAAACCGGTTTTGTGGGGAGTAATATTCATTGTGCGTAGCACTGAGCCATCAGGAAACGCAAACTCACGCCCACCGGCAAAAGCAAGCTCTTTAATGATTTGACCATTTTTAACATCCGTGTGGCATTCAATACACCCCGAAGCATTGGTCATGTATGCACCATACGCAATCCAGTCTGATTTATCTGGCCTTGTTTGAGGCTGGGCTTTCTGTGGAATAGTCTTTACAATCAGATTGAACGGAAAGTCCGGCTTTGATTCAGGAATATCTTTTTCTACTGACTCCAGTGAGCGTATATACGCAATGACGCTATAGATATCTTCCGGATCCATCTTACCATAGTACAGGTATGGCATAATTGGAAACATTGCTTTTCCGTCCTTATTCACACCGGTGGTAATCACCCGGTAGAGTTCACCATCTGTATAACGCCCAATTCCATACGGGGTAATGTTCTTCGCATAAAAAACTCCCGGAAAGCCATCGTTTTGATTGAACTCATCCCCTCCCGCGCCCAGGGTTCCAACTTTCGGGGGGCCTGTAAATTTAGTCCAGTCGCGTTCTGCATGGCAGTCCATGCACAGCATTACAGCATTCGCCAGGTACTTGCCTCTTTCAATTCGCTCCTGCGTATAATCAATCTTCAGGTCATCTGCAGGACCAACATCGGGTAAGGCAGCACTTACATAGGTGAGAATGGCCGCCACTGTTAAGACCAGTAAAACAATTAAATAGCCAAAGTACTTCAGGAATTTCATGATGTATGGGGTTGGTTGAAAATAGGGTGAGCGAATTTATAAAATCCAGCGGTTTATCTCAGAAAAAAGTGAGATTAATGCTGCCGGTTGATGTAACGAATTCAATTGAGCCCACGGGCCGATTTAAAATGCGTTATGTTAATGCTTCAACGTGGTGCCTGCGTAGAAACGCCTTTGGTTAAGATCTAAGGCAATGTACACCGACCGGTAATCGTTCTTCATCCGCAACGATTATACTTTCTTTGGCGGAAGATCAAAGGCTTTGGCATCGTGTTCAAAGTGGCCTTTGTGTGAGGCATCGCAGAACGGTTTGTTGTTGGAGCGGCCGCACCGGCAGAGAGTTACGGCTGTTCTTCCCTGCAAGCCGTACGGGTTTCCGTCTTTATCTACGATTTCAAAGTCGCCCTCGATGCGAAGCGAGCCGTTGCTGTTTACGGTAATTTTGGTTGATGGCATAATTTCCAGATTTTCTTTTTGCCAACCATAATACACATTATCCTGCAAAAAATCTAAACCTGAAAGCGCACGCTAACGCACAGGTTTGCCCGCAATAGGACACCCACACGTTTCGAGATCTGCCTGTATCGCATAAATTCAAACATTCGGTCTGGCCTGATATTCGTTAAGCCAACGTACCTAAACGCATTCGTCATGCTACTGAATTATTTAACCATCGCCTTCCGGGCTCTGCTTAAAAACAAAGTCTACACCTTCATCAATCTTTTTGGGCTCGCTGCCGGTCTAACCGTGAGTATCCTCATCATGCTCTTTGTCTCGCACGAGTGGAATTACGATCGTTTTCATACGCAGCATAATCGCCTTTACCGGATGCTTGGCCAGGTAAACTATGGCGGCCACGATATGCAGATTCTTTCCATGTCGGGAGCGTTCGGCCCCGCTTTAAAAGAGCAGCTTGCGGGTGTTGAAGATTTTGTAAGACTTCGCGACCCCGGGCGAGTAATCATTGAGTCGGATGACGATCATCGGTTTTTTGAAAACAAATTTCTTTTTGTTGATCCCTCATTCCTTACGGTTTTTTCCTTTCCCCTGACAAGCGGACGGGCGGAGTCATTAAACGATCGCTGGAAAGTCATGCTCACGGAAGAAGCCGCCCTCCGGTATTTTGGCCACACGCAGGTAATCGGTAAAACCATCACGTATAACAAAACCCATGTGTTTGAAATTGCGGGCATAGTCCGGCAGGCACCTTCCTACTCCACCATTCAATTTGACTTCATCGCATCGTTTGTGAGCCTTGGTGAAATTGAAGAAGAAAAGCAGCAGTTCACCAACGAACATATTCAGTTGGGAGCGTATACTACCTACCTGCTGTTGGAGCAAGGTTATGCTGCCGCTGATGTGGAGGCGGGGATTCCGGCCGTGGCCACTTCCCTTACAGATGGACGGATTGAGCTTCAGGCGCTGAGCACGCTTCACCTGGGCAATACCTTTGCCGATTCATCCAACACCCGTAACCTTTACATTTTTGTTTCCATTGCGGTGTTAATTCTTGCGCTAGCCCTGGTGAACTACATAAACCTCACTACGGCCCGTGCCAGTACACGGGCGAAAGAAGTTGGAATCCGAAAGGTTTCCGGAGCGCGGAGATTCTCGCTTTCTGCTCAATTCTATACCGAATCGGCTTTGCTTACGGCATTTGCTTTTTTACTTGCTTTGGCACTTGTGCAACTTTTCATGCCTGCCCTGCTCGGGGTATTGGAGCAACGTCTGGATCAGGAGTTTCTCACCAGCCCAAAGTTTATCAGCATTCTGTTGGTGTTGTTCGGGTTTTGTGTGCTGGTTTCCGGCAGTTATCCTTCGGTGGTGCTGTCGCGGTTTCAGCCGGCAGCCGTTTTGAAAGGAATTTTTTCGGGAGGTGGCCACCTGGGCTGGGTGCGGAAAGGCTTCACGGGCTTTCAGTTTATCGTTTCAATCGGGCTGATCATCTGTACGCTGGTTGTCAACCAGCAGCTTACATTTTTACGCAACAAAGCATCGGGGTTCGATCGTGAGCAACTTGTTGTAATCAAGCTCAGCGCTGAATCGGCCAACATCTACCAGCCCCTGAAAAATTCGTTGCGCCAACTAACGGATGTTCAGCATGTGTCGGCTGCCTCTACACCGCTTTACCAAGGTGGGCATATGATGTTCTTTACCAAAACACCGGGCACGCAGGAAGATGTAACCATCAACACCATTTATGTAGATGAAAAGTTTACCGAGACGCTGGGCCTCACCTGGCAAAACCGCTATGGTGAAAAACCGTTGGCGGGTCATATCGTTATTAACGAATCAGCCGTGGCCCGATTAAAAATTGAAGATAACCCTGTAGGTCAGAAACTGACTTTGGGGAATCGGGCTTCCGAAATTCGTGGGGTAGTTGAGGATTTCAATTACCAATCCTTGCATTCGCCCATTGAGGGACTTGCTATGGTTGTGGTGGCCGATACGGCACGAAGCCTGGCACGTTCCGGAACATCGCTCTATGTAAAAATCAATGGCGCAACGCCTATTCGCGAACAACTCAAACTTGTGCAAGCAGCATATGATGCCTTTCAAACCGGCATTCCATTTGAGTATTATTTTCTGGATGACGCCTTCAACCGACTTTACAAATCGGAAGAACGGCTGGCGCAATTGTTCGGATGGTTTTCGGGGATAGGGGTAACCCTTGCCTGCCTTGGGCTTTTCGGGTTGGTGACCTTTGCGTTGGAGCGAAGGGTGAAAGAGATTGGCATTCGTAAGGTTTTGGGCGCTTCCGTGCTTCAGATCATGCGGCTTTTGTCGTCCGAGTATGTTGTATTGTTTGTGCTTAGCAGCTTAATAGCTGCGCCTATTGCCTGGTATGTTATGGAACAATGGTTGTCGAAGTTTCCGTATCGCATTGACATCGCCTATTGGATGATCGGTGCGGGTGCGTTAACAACGTTCCTGGTTGCCGCGGTTACGCTGGTGTTTAAAGTGTTTCCGGTTTCGCGGATTAATCCGGCAGAGTCGTTGCGAAATGAGTAGTGTGTCACGGGTAGTCCCGCGATTTACCTACTTTCGCACATGTCATTATTTGTAGCCTCATTGAATTCAGGAAGCAACGGCAACTGCTATTACGTGGCCAACCACCATGAGGCTGTTTTAATTGATGCGGGAATCTCCTGCCGCGAGATGGAACTACGCATGAGGCGGCTCAACCTCGACATGAAAAAGGTGAAGGCCATTTTTATTTCGCACGAGCACTCCGATCACATCAAAGGCGTTGCCGGTATTTCTAAAAAATACAAGCTGCCGGTTTACGTTACCCCTCCAACTCTGCAGCACCGCAGGCTGCGCGTGAAGGAGCACTTAATTTTTCCATTCAAGGCGTATGAACCTATTACCATCGGTCAGCTTACCGTTACGGGCTTTCCCAAATTCCATGACGCCACCGATCCACACAGTTTTGTTGTTGCCAATGAAACAGTGAAGGTGGGCGTGTTCACCGATTTAGGTGTTGCATGCGACCACGTTGTCTATCACTTCAAGCAATGCCATGCGGCTTTCCTGGAAGCCAATTACGATGAACACCTTCTGGAAACCGGGCGCTATCCCCATCATTTGAAAACCCGGATCAGGAGTGAAATAGGTCACTTGTCGAATACACAGGCGTTGGAATTATTCAGCAGGCACCGGCCTTCGTTCATGAGTCATTTATTTTTGGCGCACCTTTCAAAAGAGAACAACTCGCCTGTTTTGGTGGAGAACCTATTTAAACCCGTGGCCGGAGCAACCAGTATTGTTATTGCCACCCGGTACAGGGAAACAAAAGTTTTCCCCATCCATGCTGAGGCTGTTGTGCAGAATATTCAGCTTTCGTTGTTTTAGGTTTAATCCAATCGGAGTGCAATTGTGCTCTTCAGAATTAATCACAGGAATTATCGTGTTACTTGTAGACGAGGTATTGTTGAATTGCTCTAACTGCACTTTTAGATTATGTGCCAATGTATTGCCATCATGACTCTGCACAAAACCATACGATTCAAAGACTGCTTCTGAAGGTATGGCCATGGTCTATTCCTCTAAAAATACTTCTTTGTACTTTTTTTCCATAGCCTCAACCTCGGCATCTTTCATTTCTTTCAATTCTTTTTCGCGTAATCGCTTCGAAAGTTTACCATTGTTCTGTTCCAAAATGCGCGCGGCCAACGCTATCAACTTATCGGGCATATCAAATTCCTCTTCCAGGTAATGTTTGAAGGTGTCGTACCGATTTAAATAATCAATCTCTTCCGGAATAATATTCTCAATCGTGTCCTGAACACAATCGTATAAAAACTCAGCCTGACGGGTGGCATCAAAATACCGGTAGTAATCGATGGTGTTATTGGTGACTTCCACATTGTGGTCATCGGTTTCTTTCCATTCGATAAAATCAAGTAAGGGATGTGAATGGCCTTCTAATACGGTGCGGTAATCGGTGATGTGGTTTAATATGGATGCGGAGACCGGGAAGATTATTCCCTGCTGCGCGAATTGCTTTTTAGCCAGCACATGATGAATTAAGTAGCGGTGAATTCGGCCGTTGCCATCTTCAAACGGGTGAATAAACACGAATCCAAACGCAACGAGTGTGGCAGCCAGCACCGCATCAAATTCATTTTCGGTAAGCCGCTTATTGGTTTCTAACCATCCGGCAATCAGCGAATCAATATCCTGCCATCGGGCCGAAATATGATCGGGCAACGGTTCGCCTGTAGTGCGGTCATGCTCACCTACAAATCCACCTTTTTTTCGGAAGCCCATATCAACAAAGCGGGTATTCTCGATTACCAGTTGCTGCAGGCGTAACAACTCCTCGCGCGAAAGTTCTTGTGTGCCGGCCTGCCCAATAGCCTGTCCCCACCGCATTGCCCGTTTACTCTTGGGGCTTTCTCCTTCAATAGTAAACGATGCCTTTGAGTCCTTCAACAATAAAAAAGCCGAAGCACGCTGTAACGTATCTTTGTGAACCGTTTTCAGGTACTTCGTTTGCTGCGCTGCCAGATTACCCGCTATGCTGTTCGTTAGTTTATCGCTTTTAAAAATGAGCGGACAAAAATCAACAGTACCCGGCAGGTTGTTGATTATTTTGTGACGTGGTGATCGTACACCCGCTATGGCAAATTGCAGTTCGGCATCCAGCAACGGTACAAAGTTTTTTATAGTTAAATCCGGTATAGGTAATTGTACCCCCATGAGCCACTCATACAGAAACCAGATTTTTCTGCTATACTGACCGGTTGATTCTACTTGCAGAAGGGCAACAACCTCTTCTTGTGGTAGTGTTGAGAACAGTTTCTTAAAAAACAGCAGATTAAGTCCTTCGTATTTAAGCGCAAAAACCAGGTGCTTGTAGAGGGTATCATCAAAAGCATTGCGTGACGAAAAGACCTTCCATTGTGGCGTACTGTAACTTCGTCTTTTGTCGCTGATCAGGGAAAGCGATTGAGGAAAAGGCAGCGCCAGACGTAGCCCTTCTATTATTGCACCGTACCCTACCAGCGTGGCTTCTTCTGGTGCTTGTTGCCCGTTAAAGACTTTTATGCGTTTTGAGAACCTTTTTGTTTTCACCTGTAAACTATAGTACCTGTTTCAAATATAGTGGAAAAACGGATATTATAGTGGAAAAACGGGTTAATAAGTGCCCTTTACGGGAAAAACAGGTTTGATTCTGGAGAAATGGATACCGAGGCCAAAGAGCCAGGAAAATCAGGCACAACAGATGAAAAACAGACGGAAACCTACCCGCTAGGTGAGAAATAAGCGCAAATTGTCTGAATCAGGACCCGCCTCCCGGACGGGCAGGTTTACTTGATTTAAGGATTAGCAGGATTCGGCTGTTTTGTTGTTTTTGCATCACAGGCGAATCTGGTGGAGTCGTTGCGGCATGAGTACGCATCAATACTGAAAAACTTTTCCCCCCGCCATCACTTCTTGAGTTGCTGTATCAAATGTCGCCTTCTCACCGGTGTGCGCGGCAGCTGTAGTCATGATGCAGGCTATGGAGTGCTGATAACCCGCCTCCACCGATGCATTGGGTTGTTTACGACTTCGCACGCATTCCATCCAGTTGCGCATATGGTTGGAGGTGGTTATGTCGCCACCAGTGTTGGCGCTGGATACCGTTTGCACAGATGAATCTTCCAGTGTAACCTCGGACAATAAGTTGGGTTGCATGTTCATTGCCCTGGCAAATGATTCGTTAAGTCCACCGTTAGAAGATACTTTATTCGTTATAAGATTGAGTTCACCGCCATTCGAAAAATAGATTTCTGTTGGTCGCTCAATACCGTTGTGCATGCGTGAGCTGAACACTACCTGAAACCCTGAGCTCAAATCATTCAGAGGGCCGTAATCAAAAACAGCCGTCATGGTGTCCCAGTTTTTGCGGCCATCTTTCCACATGTAAATGCCTCCATTGGCCACCACGCTGCGCGGATGGGGTAATCCGGAAAACCAATGGATGGTATCTATTTGGTGACTCATCCACTGGCCGGGTATACCCGAAGAGTATGGCCAGAACAACCTATACTCCAAGTGTTTGCGTGCATCAAAAGTCTCAAACGGACGGTTCATTAAAAAACGTTTCCAGTCGGTGTCTGTTTCTTTCATTTGCGCTACCAGTTGTGGTCGCCTCCAGCGACCGGGTTGGTTTACATTCCAGGTAAGCTCCACCATGGTTATTGCTCCGAATTTTCCACTTCGAATAAAATCTGCAGCAGCATGGTAGTTTGCTCCGCTTCTGCGCTGCGATCCGATCTGAATAATTTTTCCGCTTTCCTTCACGGCCTTTGTTGCTACGCGGTTGTCTTGCATGGTTTCCGCGAACGGTTTTTCTACATACGCATCACAACCTGCGCGCACCGCCTCTATCGTATGCAAAGCATGCTGAAAATCGGACGTGCTGATGATGACAGCATCTGCTTGTTTTGCGTTGTACAATTCTTCATTGTTGCGATAGCCCTTCACCGCATACCCGAGTTTCTCTTTCAAAAAAATTTCGCCTTCTTCCCTACGTATCCTCCAGATGTCGGACACACCGGTGATTTCAAAATTCAATTCTTTCTGGTGATTCATGAATGCAGGCAACAACGAATATTTAAACCGGTCGGAAAAACCAATTACACCCACCCGAACCCGATCGTTAGCGCCTAAAATGTTAGCGTAACTCTTTGCGCTGAATGCAAAAGCAGTACCGGCAGTTGCCAATGCTGTTTTTCTGATGAATGTTCTTCTGGAGTTTTTCATACTTAATTTGAATTGATACTTGTTGATATTTGCTGGATATAATTGATTTCGCTTTGGGGCATTACAACGAATCCATCCATTGCAATGAATATCCCAATATCAATTCTCAGTTATTTCAAAACCTGAATCTTAATGCTTCTGAACGAAACCTCATCGCCATGGTCCTGCAGGAGGATGTGTCCCTTATCTGCCATACCAAAATTTTCCCAAACAGCATATTTACTCCGCGCCACTAACGCGTAATAAATGGGTGTACCGCGCTGATACTCCACCACTTTGTATCCATTAAGCCAGTGCTCTATGCGGTTATCCGGAAAGACAATGATTCTTCCCTGGTTCCACTCACCAATCTTTCGCAAGCCGCGCTGAATCTTTATGGATGGAATCAGGTCGTACAACGAAGCCAGCGTGCGGTTTCCAACAACGCCCTCCTTTGCGTCCGGATGTTTTGCATCATCAAGTAGCTGATACTCAAGCCCAATGGCTGATCCTTTATTCCCCTCACTTTCCGTGACGAAATATTTTACACCGCTGTTGGCACCTTCGGTGAGTTTGAATTCAAACTGCAAATCGAACGATCCGTATTTTTCGGCAGTTACAATATCTCCGCCATGGGCTGACTCTCCTCCGCCCGACTTCTGTACACTGAGTACGCCATCCTTTATGTGCCATCCTTTCTCCGGAAAAATATTTTTATAGGCGCCTCTCCACCCATGGGTATTTTTTCCGTCCCATAACAATGTAACCTGGTTATGTTGCTCTTGTTCACTGATGGTGTTGGGAATAAAGTTGGCAACAAAAATTTGATCCAACGGTGTTGGCTTAAGCTCTTTTGTTTGGATGCGAATGTTCCGAAAATAAACATGTTTACCTGCATCAGCGGCACTGTTAACCGAATGAACCTGGAGCGCAATAAAACCACGCGTGGTTACATTATCCACCACATGGGCTACGGGTTTACCATTTAAAAAAGTACGTAACGAATTTCCGATACATTCAATGCGTGCCGTATTCCAGTCCGATGATTTGAAGGCCTTCTTTGCTTCTGCATTATATTCGAGTGGGTAAAGCCATTCCCTGCGCGCCTCATCATATACTCCGCCTGTCCACGCCCGCGCACTTGGATCAATTTCGTACTGATACCCGTGAACCCGGCCGTCCTGATACTCCGGTTTGCTTTCACTGCGAAACTGAATGCCGGAGTTGGTGCCTTCGTCAATTTTAAATTCCAGTTCAAGGATAAAATCGTCAAATATTGCTTCGGTTGCCAGGAATGAATTGGGTTCATTGGGTACGGTAGTACCAACGATAATTCCATCTTTCACTTCAAACTTTGCCTTGCCGTTGAGAATTCTCCAGCCGCTTAGATCCTTTTCGTTAAAAAGTTTCTGCCCTGCATCTTTAGGTTGCGCAATTACCGCCAGGGAGGCGATGATCAAAAAGAACATGAGTCTGCATTTCATAGTCACTCATTATAATGCTGGTATGAAATTACTGATGTTTTCTAAGGAATCGAAATTATTAACGCTTCCACTTGATATTACAACCGATACTTGCTTTCTGATCAACCAGAGCAGGTTGCCCTTCAATCAGCGCATCCAGTGCCTGTCGAAGATCTTTTCCGGTAACAGCAACGTTGTTGGAGGGCCGTGCATCATCAAACTGTCCGTGATAAACAAGCTTCAGGTTTTTATCGTACACAAAAAAATCGGGGGTGCAGGCGGCATCGTACGCACGCGCCACATCCTGCGATTCATCGTAGAGATAAACAAAAGGATACGCCAGTTGAAGTGCTGCCGCTTTCATTTTCTCCGGACTGTCTTCCGGATATTTTTCTGCATCGTTAGAGCTGATGGCCCAAAACCGGATGCCGTTGCTTTGATACGCGTTAGCCAGTTTTACCAGTTCGGTGTTGATGTGCTTCACATAGGGGCAGTGGTTACAGATGAACATGATTACGGTGCCCACGCTGCCTTGCGCATCAGGTAATGAAACTTCCTTTCCGGATACAACATCCGGGAGTTTAAAGGGCGGAGCGCTGGTACCCAGCGCGACCATAGCAGAAGGCGTAGCGGCCATGCTGAGTTGATCTAAAGATCAAAAGTCGCCAATCCTTGTTCATAAATCAAACGGTTTTATTCCGAAAGGACTCATCACCACAAGATACGCATTCTGCAGCCGAAGATGGGTTAGAGAATCGTCTTGTGTCTGGGTTTTTGTGACTTCCGGATGGCTTCCGTTAATTGATCGTGATCATCCGGAAAATAGAGTCTGTCGAGAAACAGGACGGCACTTTTAATGCACTCTGTAGTTTTCTGTACCAGGTACCGATGGCTCGCCTGACACGCAGTGGTTAGTTCTGATCGTTTCATACAGCTTTTTGTTACGTTACTGATCTGAAGAATTTCTGCGAGAGGAGGGGTAAAAGTGTTTTGTAAGAATGAAGTTTAAATGAAGAATCAGCCGGTTACCGATGGCCGGCAGATTCTATCGGTAAACCGGAAATAAATAAAGGTGAACGTTGCTTACCTAAATTGCGATTAATGCAGAATCCAAAGCATGGGTACGGCCAGTTACTCATCAAAGCGTGAGGTCAACGTGATATACATCCGATTCATTTCGAAGAATGCCCGGGATGTAAAAATTACCCGGCTGACTGATTTCTTCTACCAAATCAAACACTTTACAGGATTTCGGCAGGCTGCTAAAAATCAACAGAAACGTGTAGTTAAAATGGCGGGGCACAATGGTCCATACGGGTGCGTACGTAATATTTTCGGCATGCAGCAATTCTGCTTTACTGCCTGTAATCTTATCTACCAAAAAAGTGGTGCGCCAAATGCGGATAAGCAATTCCTGGTCGGTGTGGTGAACGTGTGCATGCACATAGATGTAGGCATCGTTGAGTAATTCCGGGTGAAAGGAGAACAACAGGTCGGTATCAACCGTTGGCTTGGCTTTTACCGGTGGAGACTGAATAACAGCACACATCGCTCCGGTAATATCCATTTTTAGCAGGCAACATTCAAGGGCTGGCGTTTATCCAAAACGCTATACCGTTGTGTTGATCACCAAAACAGGATGTATTTCGTGGTTTACCAGTTTTTCGGCCAGGCTGTGACTAAACATAAACGCCCCGGTTTTCAATTGTGTGGTTAGGGCAATCACATCCGGGCCAATATCCTTTGCGGCATGCTTTATACCCCATTCGGGATCATTGGTGGTAATAAAGTTGCGGGTGAAAGGGACGCCTCTGAATTGTTGCTCCAACTGTTGCATTTTCTCCTCTACCTCTGCTTTTGTTTGCGGATCTTTCTCCAATCCGATATACAACAAGTGGATTGTCCCTTTCCACATTTCTGCCAATGCCAACTGTATGGGTAATGCTTTAGCCGGATCATCGTAAAAGGTAGTGGCAAAAACAATGTTCTTGAAGTTGATGGAATCCGGTTCATGTTTGATGACCAACACCGGAACGGTGGCGTGGCGCACAACCCGCTGGGTTTGAGAACCGATAATCAACTCGCGGATACCCGAAGCGCCATGCGAGCCCATCACTACCAAATCAATGCCCATAGATTCAATGTAATTTTCGATTTTGTCGGTTCCTTTATTCATCACCAGTAAAGGACGCGCGGTTAGGCCGGCCTGCTCCGCTTCGTGTACCAGGTTATCAAGCCCGGCTTTTGCGCGGCCTAATGCAGCATCTTGCTTTTGACGTTCGGTTTGTTGGGCAGCAGGGTTGAGCGTATGCAAACTTCCGGAGGCATCTGGAAATAAATGTTGAAAAACGATTTCAGCATTTGCCCTTTTTGCAATTTCCATGGCCACACGAACGGCCTTGTTCGCGCACACGGAAAAATCAGTAGGAACCAATATTCTTTTCATACACGTCTCCTTTAGTTGATCATCTAAAGTACTCCGGACGCAAAGAAGATAGAATGATAGGGGTCAAGAGGGTTTATGACATTTATCATAAACCCTATTTTCACAACACCGGCTAGTGGAAGGGCTATCTAAATATTCCTACACATTATCCATTTAACCTGCGTACGCTTGCAGGGTGTTTTCACCTTTATGTAAGCGATTTTACTTTCGATCAAACATTCGCTTAAAGAAATCGGCTGATGCCTTGTAGGCGCTCATCCAGTTTTTGTGAAGGAGAAACCCGTGCACCTCATCGGGAAAAACAAGTTGTTCAAAATACACATCTTGCTCGCGAAGGTTTTCAGCCAGGCTCACGGTTTCGCTGAACGGCACATTGCGGTCGTCATCGCCATGAATCAGCAATACGGGCGATCGCCACCCCTTAATAAAATGCATGGGCGAAGATTCAAACGCTTTGCGCGCAAACTCCTGATGTTTTTCGGTTTGATAAGACGGCACAAAATTGCGGATCACCACGTTCCAGTCGTGTACACCATGTACATCCACACCACAGGAAAATAAATCGGATGCTTTGGCTAAACCCAGGGCTGTTAAATACCCGCCATACGAACCGCCCCAAAGCCCGATTTTCTTCGGATCAACATCGTTGCGCTGTGTTAGGTAAAGTCCTGCGCCTTCCACATCGCGGTATTCACTTGCGCCTGCGGCACCGTAATCAAGCGCTTCGCGAAATTCCATTCCATAGCCAATGCCGCTGCGGTAGTTTACCGAAAGCACCACATAGCCCTGGCTGGCAAAATATTGATTGAGCGCATACGCATTGTGATAATATTGACTGTAATGAAAGCCCAGTACCATTTGCCTGCGCGAGCCTCCGTGAAAGAACACCACTGCTGGACGTTTATCGCCTGCCTTTGCGCCCTTCGGAAGAAAAAGCTGTGCTGGAATTTTCATGCCATCGGTGGCAGTGATCATCACCGCCTGCGGCACAACCAGGTCTTTTTTGGGGAAGGCTTTCGGAAACAAATCGGTGGCTATCATTTTTGACTGACCGTTTGCACTAACCTGATGCGGCCATGCAGCCGTAACGGCATCGGTGCGCAGGCATACCAATCCTGCTGTTGTTTCAACGGGCGCATACTCAATTCCATCACCGGTTGAAAGTTGTTGCGGTTTGCTTCCCGTTGCCAGCACTTGCCAGATGTGCCTTCTGTCGATGTCGTTTATGTTCGTTACATAAATCAAATGTTTACCATCGCGGGCTACCTGTACCGATTCAATTTCGCCTGCACCGGGTGTAAGAATTTGTGCTTCGCCACCATTTACGGAAACCGAATACAGGTGCTGCCAACCATCGCGCTCCCAGGTAAACACGAGCCGGTCGCCCATCCACCACAGTTGATTATCCACTACGGGTATACCCTGGTGAAACACGCTGCCGGGCCCGGATTTGGCGCGCCACACTTCTTTTACTTTTCCCGAATTTACGTCCGCCACATGGATAGACCAGGGGTGACCTTCGCGTGCCGGCACAAACGGTAAGCGGTTGCGCACATTGGGTAAACGGGTAAACGCAATTTGTTTTCCATCGGGCGACCATACCGGGTTTCCATCGCGGTCAACACTGGCATCAAGAAATTGTATGGCCGATGAAGTGATGTCATACACACCGATAAAAGAATGATCGCCCCGGTTACTGACGAATGTTATTTTACTTCCATCGGGTGACCAGCGAATGTTGTTCTGTGATCCGCGTGCGTGAAAAAGTTTTTTGCCCTGGCCGGCCGAATCCAGCTTAACCGTCCATACCTGGCCGGCATTCAAATACGCGATTGATTTTCCATCCGGTGAAAGTTTGGGATAAAACCCGGTAGCCAGTTTTTTTGCATGGGTTCCGTCTGTGTTGATTATCCAGATGGCGCGCTCCACACCGGGCTGTACAGCAATCGGATTGGGTAATTCTCCTGCGCTGTTGGGCGCTCCGCCCCGAATGAAAATTAATTTGTCACCATCATCCGTAAAGGTGAGTGCCGTAATTTCCTGTCCATCATCCTGATCATAGGTTGTGATTTTCTTTGAGGAAAAGTTTGGGGCATCGGCCACGTAAATATTCCGCATGCCCTGATCGTTAAACACCCAGGCGATTCGTTTGCCATCTTTACTGCCGGTAAGGCCGGTTGGGAACGGAACGTTCAATAAATTTTCTATCGAGACTTGTGCCCATGCCGAGAACAGGATGCTCAGCAAGGTGAAGGAAAGAATAATTTTTTTCATTATTGTTTAGGTTACTATTCAAGATCCCGAAGTAGTTGCTCATAAAACCATAACGCTGTTTTATAACTCTCCAAACTTACGCGCTCATCAATGCCGTGAAAGCCAATCGGATCAACCATCGGGCTGAATTTTATGATGTTGGAAGACACTTCACCGAAATGGCGTGAGTCGGTTGCACCGATAACCAGAAACGGAGAGGTTATAACTTGCGGATAGCTTTTCTGAATGGTCGCAGCAATCTTCTGATACCCAAAACTTTTAATGGGTGTAACCGCTGATGCTTCCGACAACGTATTGAGCGGCTCAATGACAACGCGGTCATCGTTAATTTTCTGTCTGACATCCGCAATGGCCTGCGTGGAGGTGTGGCCGGGCAACAGCCTGAAGTTAACCACCGCAGTGGCCACGGTAGGAACAACATTATCTTTAATGCCCGCCTCAATAATGGTGGGAACAATGGTTGTGCGAATCATGGCATCGCCTGTATTGCTTTGAGCATACGTATTCAGCACAACCCGCTTAAACAGCCACGGATTGGCAAAAGCCATACGTTGCATAAACGGCATTTCGGGCCCGAGACTTTCCATCAGGCCGTACATGGGTTCTGTGAAATCGGCCGCGAATGGATTACTTCTCAACTTATAAAGCGCCTTTGAAAGAATGTCGATGGAAGTTTCCTTCACGGGCATGGAAGAATGCCCGCCTTGTGCTGTTACCGTGAGCTTAAGACTCATGTATCCTTTTTCAGCGGTACCGAGCAGCGCTACCGGTTTCGTTACGCCCGGTACTTTGTCTTCGGTAATGATGCCGCCTTCATCCAATACAAACTCAGCCGCAATATTTCTTTCTTTCAATAGTTTGGCAATCGCTATTGCACCCTGGCCTCCAATTTCCTCATCGTGTCCAAAAGCCAGGTAAACAGTTCGCTCGGGTTGAAAATTTTCTTTCACTAGTTTCTCCACCGTTTCCATGATGGCGATGAGGTTGATTTTGTCATCGGTGGTTCCGCGGCCCCAAATGAAATTTTCCTTTACGATCCCACCAAAGGGATCAACAGTCCACATGGCTTTTGTGGCTTCTTCAATCGGCACCACATCCTGGTGTGCCATCAAGACCACGGGTTTAAGGTTTGGATTTCTTCCCTCCCACTGGTAGAGTAAACTATAACCGGCAACAATTTCCCGCGAAAGCGCCTTGTGTGTTTCCGTGTAGGTGGAGTCAAGAAATTTCCGGAAGGACAGAAACTGCGTTGAATCAAACAGGGCCGGATCGCCATACGAAATGGTTTTGTAAAAAAGCGCCTGCTGGAAATTTTTTAACGCCTGATCGCTTAAAGCGGGTGCGGGTATGACCTCTGTTTTCTGTTGGTTAGATGTGAAGGTGAAGGTGTTGTACAGTACAATGCCGATGAGTATCAACAGCAATGCGACTACTATAATCAGGGCGCGTTTAATCATGCTGGAAAAGGTAGAACTATAAAGTCATTTTCAAAAGCGAATTATGTCGGTGTCGGGTGGTGTATAGCCCAGGGTGCGGGCGAGCATCAAAACCTGGCCCTTGTGATGAAATTCATGGGTAATGACGTGCGTAAAAACCTGGGCTGCGGTAAGCGAATGAATTTGTTTTCGGACTTCCACGTTAACCGGATCGTTCCATCGTGTACACCAGCGTTCGAGAAAATCAAAAACAGATTCATCCACCCGCCTAAACACATCACGCATGGCGTTAACCTTTTTATACGTTGCCTCACTAAAATATTGCGGTTGCTCTTGCTGAAAGATGGATAACCAGCCTACATACGTATTGGCGATGTGTACCTGAAGTTGGGCTATACTTTTGTCGTCAAAGGTTATTGCCTTGGTGTAATCTCCTTCCCGAAAGGAATCACAAAGGTTCAATACAACCTGGCGCGAGCCCATCACCTCGCGATACTGGAATTCAAACAGCGTCATCTTTTTAAAAAATTGATTACTTGTAACGCTTGCCTTTTTTAATCACGATATCCACACGTTGCAACAGGGCCATGTGCCTGAGCACATCGCCTTTCACCGCAATGATGTCGGCATACTTGCCTTCGCTGATGGTGCCAAAATCTTTTTCAACACCCATCGCTACGGCCGGCCAATACGTGGCAGCGCGAAGGGTGTACATCGGGTCGAAGCCAAATTTGTTTACCCACACATCCAATTCATTCCAGGTACTTTGACTGTGAAACTTCATGGGGATGCCGCTATCGGTGCCGATCAGCAACACCACGCCAGCTTCCTTCAGTTGGTTGATTTTCTTTTCCAGTGTAGGCTTGCGTAAGGGGTTTAATCCGAAATAAGAAAGTCGTCCCGGATGTTTGATCGATTGTTTAATGTCCGCAATGATGGAATCCGGCAATCCTAAATGCCAGGATGTGTTATCCAGGTGTTCTTGGTTGTCGCGTACATATTCATAATTGTAAAGTCCTTCCACGGTGGGCGTCCAAAACAAGGGGCCCAAACTCATTTTGGCTGTGCGTTCCTTAATCATGGCCATCACATCTTCGGGATACTCCGGTGCAGCCGCTAACCCGGTGTGTTCAAAACAATCCGCGCCCGCTTTCAAGCCCCGCCTGATCTCATCGGGGCGGTGTGCGTGCGCCACTACTTTGAGTTTGTTTTTATGGGCTTCATCTACAACGGCCATGTATTCTGCTTCGGTCATATCATCCTGATCAATCAGCTTGATACAATTGACCCCGGCTTTTGCCAGGCGCTGTACTTTGGCCCGTGCATCCGCTTCACCTTTTACACCCCACCGGAATTCGGCTGTGCCGGGATAGGGCTCTTTCTGTATAAAAGGGCCGCTCATGTACATGGTGGGGCCCGGAATTTCTCCTTTGTTGATTCTGTCGCGTACGGCAATGCTTGCCTCCAGCGGAGCACCCAGGTCGCGGGCGCTGGTAACGCCTGCCAGCAGTAACTGGTGTGCGGAGGAAGGCATGATAACATCTTTGGCCACTTTCAGGTACGTTTTATCCCAATGGGTATAATCGCTGTGGCCGTTAATCATCAGGTGTACGTGCATATCCCACAAACCGGGTAGCACGCTCATGCCTTCGGTAGAAATGATTTCGGCCCCGGTTGGTATGGCCAACTGACCTACTTGTCCTATGGCTTTGATGCGCTCGCCTTCTATGATGATGACAGAGTTTTGAAGGGGTTTTCCGCCATAACCATCAATAAGTGTTCCGCCAACCAGGGCTTTGACGGACTGTGAAAATCCTGCGAGTGGTAAAAGAAGCAGAAAAATGAGTGCTTTCGAGTGCATAGGTTAGGTTATTTGAAATAGAAATGTACAATTAACCGAATTGAAATAAAACACCTAACATTGACGCACAACATTGGTATTATACTTTCGGTGTAATACTTTTAGTAAAAACTCCCGTATTATGCCGTACATCAACTGCAACAACGCCAGTCTTTTTTACACCGATGAAGGAAGTGGTGATGAAACCATCGTCTTTTCGCATGGATTACTGTTTTCGCACGAAATGTTTCGGGCACAGGTAGATTATTTTAAAGATCGTTACCGGTGCATTGCGTATGATCATCGCGGCCAGGGGCAAAGTGAAGTAACCCAAACCGGGTATGATATGGATAATCTGTTTCTGGATGCTGCCGCCCTGATTGAAAATCTTCAACCCGGACCTGTGCACTTTGTTGGGTTAAGCATGGGCGGATTTGTTGGAATGCGATTGGCCGCCCGAAAACCCCATCTGATCAAAAGCCTGGTGTTAATGGATACTTCGGCTGATGAAGAAGTGAATAAATTTAAATACAATCTGCTCAACTTGATTTTTAAAGTTGCCGGCAGCAAACCGGTAAACAAGCGGATTATGAAAATTCTGTTCGGGCAATCATTCCTTGCGGACCCATCCCGGATTGAGGAACAACAATATTGGGAGGCGAGAATGCTTAATTTAAATAAGTCCACCACTAAAGCTATTCAGGGTGTGATTGATCGACCCGGTGTATATGCCGAGATAAGCTCCATCGAAAAACCAACGCTGGTAATCGTAGGAGACGAAGACATTGCTACTAAGCCCGATAAGTCCAGGCGAATTCACAAGCAGATTAATGGTTCGGTGTTGGAAATAATTAAAGGTGCCGGTCACAGCTCGTGCATTGAAAAGCCGGAGGAGGTTAACCGGATCTTGGAGTCCTTTTTCCGTCCGCGCAAAGCGGATAACCGTGAAGAAATTAACGTATCTTAAGCTATGAACATGAAGTATTCCCTCTCGCTGGGGCGCATTGCCGGCATCCAGATTTTTGTACACTGGACTTTTTTAATCCTGATCGGCTGGATTGTGTACATCAACCTGAAGCAAGGGATGAGTACCATCGATATTCTGTGGAGCGTATTTTTTATTCTCACGTTATTTGCCTGCGTTACCTTTCACGAACTCGGCCACGCGCTTGCCGCCAGGCGCTACCATATCAAAACCAAAAACATAACGTTGCTTCCCATAGGCGGATTGGCGCAGCTTGAATCCATTCCTGAAAAACCAAAAGAAGAATTGGTAGTTGCTTTAGCCGGGCCGTTGGTGAACATCGTGATAGCGGCCATGCTGTATCCGCTCGTTAAGCTTAACCCGAACGTCATGGAGGAAATGAACCTGAGTCGGCTAAGTCATCACAACTTTCTTTCATCCTTGATGGTGGTTAACGTGTGGCTGGCGGTGTTCAACATGATTCCGGCCTTTCCCATGGATGGCGGCAGGGTGTTCCGGGCATTGTTGTCGTTCAGATTTGAACGTAACCTGGCAACACGAATTGCGGCTTCTGTCGGACAGTTGCTGGCTGTGGGTTTTGTATTCGTGGGCTTTTTTTATAATCCTTTTTTAATCTTCATAGGCGTCTTCATCTTTTTGGGCGCACAGGCAGAAGCTCAGTTTGCCGAGGCTAAATCGTTGTTACAGGGATTCACCGTTGCGGATGCCTTGATGAAAGAAGTGCCTGCAGTAAAACCCGATGACACCGTTGCGTATTGCTCCGATCAACTTCTGGCAACCCAAAACCGGAATTTTATAGTTATCGATGATTCCGCTGTGGTCGGCACGTTAAGCCGCGATGAAATTATCCGCGCGTTGCGCGAAGGCAAAGCAAACCATCCAGTTTCGGAAGTTATGAATCGCGACTTTCTTTCGCTTGAAGTTACTGCTCCGTTGGAAGAAGCGTGGGTATCCTTACGTACTTCAAAACGTTCGGCAGCGCCTGTTTTTGAAAACGGAAAATTGGTTGGCATGCTGGATACAGAGAATGTTGCCGAGTTTTTGATGATTAGCGAGGCCACGAAAAAGTAGTAATCTTTCCCGGAAATCGGTTTTTTAAGTTTCACCGTGCAACCCGAAGGGCACGCTGTGCGTCTTATGCCTAAGTCAATTATGTATCAGGCTCCTATGCACTCACCCGAATTACTGAAAGGCACCCTCCAGACCATTGTTTTGAAGGTTTTAAAAGATCATGGGAAAATGTACGGTTATGAAATCACCCAGCGGGTGAAGGAGCTTTCGGGCGACCGGATTTTATTAACCGAGGGTGCGCTCTACCCTGCCCTGCATAAACTGGAAGCGGAAGGACTACTGAAGACCGAAGTTGTAAACATCGGGAAGCGGGTACGCAAGTATTATACGCTTACGGTTTCCGGCAAGGCCCAAACGCATGATCGGGTAACGGAGTTTGTCGACTTCATCAAAACCATGGCCAACGTTCTGAAAGTTGAATACGCATAATCCGCTAGTCCGTTGAAGCTCACCTCTGAACATATCAGCTACATCACAAAAGACCTGCACTATCGCGGCATCGTGTATGAAGGGCTTCAGGATGAACTGCTCGATCATATCTGTTCAGCCGTGGAAAAAGAAATGGATGGAGGAGCAAAATTCATTGAAGCCTACCACGAGGTGCTTAAAACCTTCGGAAGCACCTCGGGATTAAGAACCGCTCAACGTCAAATCTTAATAGTTGAAAATCAAACAACCAAAATCATGATCCGCAATTACCTCACCATCGCCATGCGCAATCTGCGCAAGCATACATTTTATTCATTCATCAACATCTTCGGGTTATCGGTTGGTGTGGCCGTATGTATGATCATCGTATTTTTTGTGATCCATGAGTTGAGTTATGATCGCCATCATGAACATGCAGATCGTATTTACCGGATCAAATCAGAAATTATTTTTGGTGGAAACCACTACAATATGACTTATGCGCCAGCGCCCATGGCCGGAACATTACCCCTGGAGTTTCCTGAAGTTGAGGCTGCGGTACATTTTCGTGAACGCGGCTCCTACCTGGTGAAGCGTGAAACCGAAAACATCAAGGAAAAAAATGTCATTTGGGCCGGGAAAGATTTTTTCAAAATTTTTACAGTGCCTATGCTGGAGGGCAGTGCAGAAAAAGCGCTGGAAGAGCCTAACACTATGGCCATCAGCAAGCGTACGGCCGAAAAGTTTTTTCCCGGAGAAAGCGCTGTCGGGCAAACCTTAATGCTGGATAACCGGTGGAACTTTAAAATCACTGGAGTATATGAAGATATGCCCGCTAACAGTCATTTTCATTTTGATCTGATTCTTTCCATTGAGGGGCTCAGCGAAGCCAAAACCACTACGTGGTTGAGCAACAACTTTCAAACCTATCTGCTTCTGCGCAAGGATGCCAATCCAAAGTTGGTTGAAGAGAAATTGATGGCATTGGTAATGGACCGGGTTGCTCCGCAAATAACGCAGATACTCGGTGGCGATTTTACGATGGAAAAGTTTCTGGAGTCCGGAAATAAAATAGAGTATAGTCTTCAGCCCTTAACGGACATTCACTTAAAAAGTGATTTAACCGGTGAGTTTGAGCCTAATTTCAATATAACGTATATCTACTTATTCACCGCTATCGCTTTATTTATTCTGATCATTGCCTGCATCAATTTCATGAATCTGTCTACAGCCCGATCAACCAATCGCGCCAAAGAAGTTGGTGTACGAAAAGTAATGGGTTCATTTCGTTCGCATCTTATACGGCAGTTTCTTACTGAATCCATTCTGTTAAGTTTCCTGTCATTTATTATTGCCATCGGCATAGCCTTTTTGTTGCTGCCGGTTTTCAATGATCTTGCCGGGCGACAGCTTTCCATTCCATTCCAATCCGGTGAGCTATACCTGGTGCTCACCGGTGGTGCAATTGTAACCGGTTTGTTGGCGGGCCTGTATCCGTCATTTTTTCTTTCGGCCTTCAAACCTGTTAATGTGTTGAAAGGCAATATTTCGTTGGGCATGAAAAGTGGCCTTATACGCAGTTCATTAGTCGTATTTCAATTTGCCATTTCCATTATCCTCATCATCTCCACGCTGGCCGTTTTCAATCAGTTGAATTTTATCCAAACAAAGAAAATCGGATTCAACAAAGATCAGGTCATTATGGTGGACGACTCCCACGCGCTTGGGAAGAATCTGTTAACCTATAAAAATGAAATTCTTAACAATAGTATGATTGTAAGCGGTACCCTCAGCGGGTTTCTTCCAATATCCGGCACATGGCGTAACGATAACCCCTGGTGGGCAGAAGGCAAAAACCCTTCACAGCATGAAAATATGGTAAGCATTCAAAACTGGTCGGTAGATTTTGATTACATCAAAACGTTGGGCATGTCGATAAAGGAAGGAAGGGATTTTTCAGTGGACTTCCCATCTGATTCTACGGCCGTTATTCTGAACGAGACTGCAGTAGGACTTTTTGGTTTTGATGGCAGCCCGATTGGAAAAAACATACTAACCTTTGAGGGTGATGAGAGCGGTGTTAATCCCGATGAAACCGAGTCGCTCACCGTAATCGGAGTGGTAGAAAATTTTCATTTTGAATCGCTGAGGGAAAATATAGGTGCCGTGATGCTGTTCCTGAGCAAGCAACCTCGTGGTTACATTTCATTTCGATTCCAATCGCAGGATACAAAATCGGTAATTGAATTACTGGAATCGAAATGGAAAGAAATGGCACCCGATCAACCTTTTACCTACTCGTTTCTTGATGAACGCTTTGGGAACATGTACGCTGCCGAAACCCGGCTCGGAAAAATCTTCGCCATTTTTGCAGGCTTCGCCATTATAATTGCCTGTCTGGGTTTGTTTGCCCTTACGGCTTTCACCGCTGAGCAGCGCACGAAAGAAATTGGAATCAGAAAAGTATTGGGGGCAAGTGTAAGCAGTGTGGTGGTTTTGCTCTCCAAAGAATTCAGCAAACTTGTACTGATTTCATTTGTGCTGGCCTCGCCCATAGCCTGGTGGGTCGTAAACAAATGGCTTGAAGACTATCAGTACAAAGTTGAATTAAACTGGACTGTATTTGCCTCGGCCGGACTTGCTGCATTTTTAATTGCGGGGCTAACGATGAGTTATCAATCGATTCGGGCCGCGATGAGTAATCCGATCAATTCATTACGAAGTGAGTAGGCGGATGATTGGAGTTGATTATTGGTAATAAGATCGATTGCTCCCTTATTTGAGCGTAGAGTTAAATCGGCCAGCTCTTAAAGTTGGGGCATTTGGGCTTGCTCGTCAAAATCACCACGAAGTGTTCTGAATCGCTTGCGAGCCTCGGCTGCAAATACACTCCCCGGAAATTTGTTTAAAAACTCACGGTAAATTTCCATGGCCTTCTCTTTGTTGCCGAGTTGCCGGTCATAGATTTCACCTTGAAGGAAGAAGGCATCATCGGCCAGAACGTCCTCTGGGTAATCTGTTACTATTTTATTGAGCAGGAGTAACGACTGTTCAAATTCACCACGCTTCATGCGCAGGTTTGCTTCTAACCAGTACACGTCATCCAGTATTGTGAAGTTGGAAACCGGCTTCCTGATTGCGTGGCCGGCTACCCGAATCGTATCACCAACCTTTGCTTTAAATTGTGCGGCCTCCCAATCATGAGCGATAATAATTTTATCATCATACATGGGCTCAACCACATAACCTTCCTTGAGGTCATTCAATTGCTTCAGGGCTTCGTCTGTTTTGTTTTGATACAACAACAATTCAATGGAGGCATACGCTTTCAGGGCATCGCCTGCCGAGTCAAAAGCAATGTTTTCTTTAATCCGCATGCTTAATTCCATCGCATCATTTGCGATTTCACGTGTGGTGGCTTCTTTTAAAATATCAAGATGGTCTTGTGCCAGTCGAAAATTGCCACGGTAATAAAACAACATAGCATTTTTAAGTTTGGCCTCGTA
>CAZOYJ010000001.1:33379-54184 GCA_964583905.1 uncultured Roseivirgaceae bacterium | reverse complement strand
GCATTATCATAGTCATCGTTATCCAGTGCAACGCGGGCCACTTCCATGCAGCGCTCACCCAATTTCTTATAGCGCTTGTCATAGGCTCGCGCCTGAACAAAAGCGGCATAGAAATTCTTTTGCTGCATCGTAACCCAGATCAACAAATCGGAATACACATCTACCTCCGGATTTTTCTGTAGTCGTTCATACAATACTTTCTCCAGGCTTTCCAATTCATCCGGCTTGGTGAGTAATGCCTGCATGACATTCTTGACGTATTGGATGTTGGCCGAACTTTGGGTAACATAATTAAGGTATTCCTGAACCATGTTGTCTTTTTCGCCCTTAATCCGATACAACATGCCCAGCTCAAGACAAAATAAATTCGGATTGCCGGCTGTTGCCCGGCCTTCTTTTAATGCAATAATGGCATACTCAGAAAGTGATTTTCCGGATAGGTAATCAGCAATCATTTTAATACGGGAAATGTTGCTTTTATAAGTTCCGATAAGGTCTTTAAAATACTTGTCGGCTTTTGGAACATCGCCCGTACGAATGAAAATTATTCCCGCATCGACTTTGTATTGAATATTTTCAGGATCCCTTCGCTGTAATCGTCTCAGGTAATTCTGGGCCTCATCGCTTTCGCCCAGATCGAGTAACGTGTTAAAATAATTATTGTGAATAAAGGGTATATTAACATCCGCTTTAGCGAGATCGCGGTATAATTCAAGCGCTTTTTGTTTGTCGCCTTTTAGTAAATATTCATTAGCTAACTGGATATCGTTTTGATTTTGAGCATAAAGGAAAGTATGCACAAACATCATAAAGAAGCTTATAGTAATAATATATTTATATATATAATTATTGTTATTAACCATGTGGATATGTGTACAACTTTATGCTTTAAAGGCTTGTTGAAATTACGTTAATTGATTCATGAATTTAATGTCTTTAGTATCAGTGGATTAAATGGGTTATAAACAATTACAAAGGATGTGTATAACTGGTTTGTTGATTAATTTCAATGTGGGTGAATGTGTGTAAGTTGAGTTTAGTAAACAATTTATAACAGCATTTTTGGATTACTAGTTTAGTAAGCAAATTTAGGCGGATTAGTTCTTGTTTTCCACATGTTGTGCAGGAGTTATGAACAACGGTCCTACTTCCCAATTGGCTTTTAGTGTTACGTTTTTTGAGCCCTTTTCGTTTTGGTAATAGAGTATTAATTCCGGTTCTGTTTTGGTGAGATAGTTACCAGGATCCCACTTTGCATTACCATTTTTATCGAGGATTACTCGTATCATATAATCACCAGGTGGCAGATTATCAAACTTTGAAGCGTGTTGGCTTGATTGTGCAATTATTTGGTTGCCTTTGGAGATAAGCTGGATTAACACTTTTTCTTTAGCTGAAACCTCGACTAAAAGCACACCTGAATTTTCAGGTGTTATGGTGTTAATTGGGGATTTTAAGTACCCAGATGAATCAAATTGTACAGAAATAAATGCCGATTCCATTACTTGTAGTTGGTTATAAACCGGAGGCTTTTGTGTTGTAAGTTCAGCGCTGTCTTCTTTTTTGGGTTGATCTTTACGTTGTGGCGCCTGCGTGGTTGCCGGTGGTCTGGCTGAAAAATCTGTTTCTTTTGGAAGTTTTTTTTCAAGTGTTAGCTGTGTCAGGTAATTATTCCACTTGAATTCTTCTGCTGTAAACCGGATAAATGTAGTGGAGTCAAGCTGAATGTATACGCTATCTGTGTAAAGATGCGCAACGGGTTTGTTGAAAGTGATGGAAGCTTTAAGTACGGATGTGTTTTTATGGTAGACAACTTCATTAATCTTGGCTTGAAATTTTTCCGGTCTTAATCGAGTTTCAAATTTAAGATACAGCAGCGTATCAATGGTATGATCAAGGCTGTCTTTTGCAATAAGGTTTACCGGTATGCTGTCGGCTTCAACAAACGGATTGTATATGCGGATGGTTGCTTCATCTTCGGGCATAGAGAATAGAACTAATGTAGAATCAAAAGGATGCAATGAATACGTTGCGAATCCTTTGTTGAAGCGAATATTGAACGTTGAAGCTATCGGTTTAGCGGAGATTAATTTAATTGGACGGGAGTCTAACTTTACTATTGGAATTTTTAAGTTGGCGATGTTCGAATCCAAAGCAATCGGCTCGGCCATAAATCCAAAGCGCTCAGATTTACTGTCAACAATTAAGTTTTTGTTTTTATCATCAAAAGCATAAAGAATATAACTTCCAGCTTTAAGATTGTCCAGAGTATATTCACCATCGGAATTGGTGAGGGTAATCCATTGCGCTTCGTGTTCAAGTATATTTAAGGTATCGGAATAAGGGGCAACAGCGACAATAAAATTCTTTACGGGTTTTCCTTCCAATAGGTCGTAAACAATTCCTTTGATAGAAAGCGAGTCGATATAATCGCCAGTGCTGAAGGCCAGCTTTAAATTGACGGCCGGATTTCGTTCCGTTAAATCCTGAATGGCATCGCGAAAGGAAATGGTGTAGGTAGTATTTTCAAGCAGTTCGGCATTGAGCTTCAGGAAAACTTTGTTTTTCCGATATGTAGCTTCAAACTTTTTACCAATGGAGGGGGTAATTATTATTTGTTCTCTTGCATTATTTACCTGGATGGCTTCATCGAAGCTGAGTTCAATTTCATTTTTATTGAAATTGGTTTGCCTATCAGGAGGATTAGTTTGTATGAGCGTGGGGGGTATTTCATCCTTTTCACCACCAGTTGGATGTGATTGTTTGGCACACCGTAGGATTAGTGTGAGGAGAAATAAAACACAGAGAATTTGGAATACTTTCATAAGGGCTGGGCAATGTAAATCAAACTGGAATGATTTGTTTGTTGCTTGCCTTTCATGTTGGAGCGCAGACCCTGGTAAAAGCCCTGGACAAACTGTAAAACAGATGACTTTCCTTTATTTTTTTCACTCATCAGACTGATGTAGTAGGCATCTAATTTCATTGGCAAAATAGAATTCAACACAAACCCGTTTTGTTTCAAAAGTAATGCCATGCTTTCTTTCGAAAAATGCCAAAGATGGCGGGGAACATCATAACCTGCCCAGTTTTCCTTGTAATGTTCAGCATCAGGAGATTGATAATTTGGTACTGCAATATAGAGGTTGCCGTCCGGGTGAAGCAGTTGATGGATCTTTTGTAGGGTTGACACAAGATCAGGAACATGTTCGAGAACATGCCATAGGGTTATCGCATTTAAGGATTGCACGTTTACATCTTCAAGGCTTTGTAGGACTTTTTGCTGAATAAGTGATTCGGCTTTTTTGCGGGCGACAAAAGAAGGCTCTACTCCTACTACTTCCCAGTTATTGATTTGCATTACTTTCAGAAATTCGCCCGTGCCACAGCCTATGTCCAGAAGCTTTCCTTTGTTGCTGTATTTTTCAACGATCCGCTTTTTCCATTGCAAGGTGTATTTTCTGGCAGCGCGATACATTTTTCCAGTTAAACCAGAGTCGCGCCCCGAATGTGAAATGTAGTTTTCAGATTGATAATACAGATGAAGTGTGTCATTATCAGGCCTGGGTGAAGTAATACCCATATGACAATGATTGCACGATTTGATAAAAAACGTTTCATGTGAAACAGTAAAATCGAAGGCAGTAAGTGATGGCGTAAATTGAGTACCCCCACAAACGGGACAAACATCTATAGAGATCATTTGCCTAAATAAACCGTTAGAATAGAAACATCGGCCGGAGAAACTCCGCTAATTCTGGATGCTTGGCCAATTGTTGCGGGTTTGATTTTCTTAAGCTTTTCCCGTGCCTCCGATGACAAGGCTTTAACCCGATCGTAATCGAAGTTGGGAATAATCTTGTAGTGTTCCAGGCTCCCGATTTTTTCTGCGAGTTTATGCTCACGGTCAATATACGTTTCGTATTTGATTTCTATTTCGACTTGTTGCTGAACCTCATTGCTATACCGGGAGAGTAATTGATTCAGGTTGGAATGCAATTTTTTTAAGGCTTCCATTCCTATCTCTGGTCTTTTAAGTAATGTAGTGACCGGAACTTTTTCACGAAGCGTAGCGGAGTTCATGGCACTAAGTTCCTCATTTGCCTGTTCGGGGTCTAATTTTATTTTAGTTAGCTCTTGTAGTAGTTCTAAGGCCCCATTTTTCTTGTCAAGCATTTTATCCAAACGTGCATCCGATGCAAGGCCAAGTGAATGACCGAGTGTGGTTAACCGGATGTCAGCATTATCCTGGCGAAGCAGCACACGGTATTCGGCCCTTGAGGTAAACATCCGATAGGGCTCTTGGGTGCCTTTGTTAATCAGGTCATCGATGAGTACCCCGATATAGGCTTGTGATCGCTTTAAAATAAAGGGTTCTTTTTCGTGTATTTTATTGTGCGCATTTATACCGGCCATAAGTCCCTGGCAAGCGGCTTCTTCATAACCCGTTGTTCCATTTATTTGGCCCGCAAAATACAGATTATCAATTAGTTGAGTTTCTAAGGTGAGCTTAAGTTGAGTTGGCGGAAAAAAATCGTACTCAATAGCATAACCCGGCCTGAACATTTTGGCCCTTTCAAAGCCTTTTATTTTTGTAAGTGCTTGATATTGAATGTCTTCTGGCAGAGAAGTTGAAAACCCATTAACATAGATTTCCACCGTGTTCCAGCCCTCTGGTTCTACAAAGATTTGATGGCGTTCGCGTTCGGTAAACCGGTTTATCTTGTCCTCAATGGAAGGGCAGTAACGAGGTCCAAGCCCTTGAATCCTGCCGCTAAACATAGGCGATCTTTCAAAGCCCTTTTTAAGTGTTTCGTGAACACTTTCGTTGGTATAGGTTATCCAGCAGCTTTTTTGGGTTTTCAGTGGCTCGGTATCGCTAAATGAAAATTTGCTTGGGTCTTCATCGCCTTTTTGTTCTTCCAATTTCGCGTAATCCAGCGATCTTCCATCCACACGAGGCGGAGTACCGGTTTTCATCCGGCCGGCCTCAAAGCCAAGTTGCATCAGTTGTTCCGTAAGACCGGTTGCGGCTTTTTCACCCGTTCGACCACCTCCAAAATTCTTT
Organism: uncultured Roseivirgaceae bacterium; assembly: GCA_964583905.1. Lineage (GTDB taxonomy): Bacteria > Bacteroidota > Bacteroidia > Cytophagales > Cyclobacteriaceae > UBA2336. Next base: position 49,116 of record CAZOYJ010000001.1, on the reverse strand, counting down.
TCTCCGATATGGATTTTTCCATTCAGGAAGGTTCCATTGGTTAGTACAACGGCTTTTGAAAAGACCTCAATTCCAAGCCCAGTCTTAACCCCTATTGCTTTCCCGTTTTTAACAAGGATTTCACTAACCATTTCCTGCCAGAAATCAATATTCTGAATGTTTTCCAGTGCTAATCGCCATTCCTCAGCAAAGCGCATTCGGTCATTCTGAGTTCTGGGACTCCACATAGCAGGCCCTTTTGAGCGGTTGAGCATCCGAAACTGGATCATTGATTTATCGGAGATAATCCCCGAAAGTCCCCCTAAGGCATCAATTTCCCTTACAATCTGCCCTTTAGCCACTCCGCCCATTGCCGGATTACAAGACATTTGTGCAATGGTTCCCATATTCATGGTAATAAGGAGAACTTTGGAACCCATGGTTGCTGCTGCGGCCGCGGCTTCACACCCTGCATGCCCTGCCCCCACTACTATAATATCGTATTGATGAAACATTTTTTTCTCAGTTTCACGTGAAACAATCAGTTCTTAATTTGGGATTAATTCTTCCACAATTCCACAAACCTTGTCCACAGGGTTTCACGTGAAACAAATTAGTCCCTAAGCCCGCAAAGATAAGTAAGTGTCCTCTCTTTCACGCATGCGTGTTTTTTGGTGGGATGTCTTATCGCCATAGCCTAAGAGGTGTAGTACTCCGTGAATAATTACGCGATGGAGTTCAGTATCGAAAGTAGTTTTAAAGATCATTGCGTTTTCTTTTGTTCTGGGGATACTGATGAAGATTTCTCCATGTATTGTTCCAGCGGCTTCCGAAAAATCGAAGGTTATTATATCGGTAAAGGTTTTATGCTTTAAATACTGAGCATTCATTTCGGCCAGGTATTCATCAGAGCAGAAAATGATGTTCAAGGTGCCGAGTAAATGATCCTCCTTTTCAATTGTGCGTTTAATCCATGCAGCAGTTTTACGAGGATGCGGAAGTTTGAATTTGATTTTCTCGGAGAAAAACCGAATGGTCCCCATCAGGCGTTCATATAAAAGCTCAGCTCAACCGTGCTTCCACCCGCCTTAAATTCAACTTCATCGGAAAGATGCTTCATCAAAAAGATCCCTCTTCCACCGGGTTTTTCAAGATTTTCTGGAGATGTTGGGTCTGGCAGGTTATGGTAATCAAAGCCTTTACCTTCATCCTGGATGGTAAACTTCAGCAGATTGTCATTCAAGATTAGACTCAGATTAACATTTTTCTTGGAATTTCCTGAATTGCCATGCTTAATCGCATTGTTTACTGCTTCGGTAACAGCAATCATAATATTCCCATAAATATCTTCATCCAGGTGGAAGCGCTCCTTTGCGTTATCAATAAAACTTTCAATCATTCTGACATTGTCAATAATCGAAGGAATCTGAATGCTGATGGTATCCATGTTACTAACCTAGGTGTTTTAATTTTCGCGAAGACGCTTAAAATAATCGTTAACTTCTTTTCTATAAAACGGGTAAAGCTTTGGCGGAACTGTTTTAAGCAATTCTACCTCCTTTTCCTTTTGTTTGAGGTATTCTTCAATGGCCTTGGGCATTTCTTTAGAATAGTCCTTTGCCGCTTCTCCTTTTCTTTCCTCATCCATGTCCTGCTCCCGCATCGACTTTTCAGTCTCTAACAGCCGGGTTAAAATATCGCGTTGACGCTGAATCAACTGATCCGTTAAGCGTTTATTCACCAGGTCAATTTCGGTTTCCTCCATTTTTTCCTGGATATCCCCGCCCGGGGTTTTTCCGCCATTTTCCCTTAATTTTTCCTCCATCTCGCGTAATGCCCTGCGAATGCGCTCTTGCTCAGCGGCCATTTCTGCCAACTCCTCCGACATTTGCCTTCCGGATTTCCCGCTATTCTTCAACTGCTCAATTTTGTCATTGAGTTGTTGCTGCATTTGACTCAAACTGTTTTGATTAGACTTTTGTTTCCCCTTTTTGTTTGAGGCTTTTGCATTGGCCATCATATTCATGAGCATATCGAAATGACTATCAAGCATTAAGGCCAGGTTGTTGATAGAGGTCATGGAAAACTGCATTTCGGTAGAGATCTGCGGCCGCCTGCGCTCACGATATGCTTCAATGGTTTTATCCAGGTGATCATTTAATTCAGTGACCTCACGGGTTATAAATGAGCCCATCATTGGATCGCGCTTTCCCAGTTCTAACAAACTGTCTTCCAGCACTTTAAGATCATCTTTAAGCTTTAATTGGTTTTGTGCCAGGGTGTTAAAACGAGGGTCACTCGGCTGTAGCTCGGCATATTGTTTCATGAGCCCTTCTTGATCGTGCGAAAGTTTTATAAGGCCGTGAATGATCTGCCGCAGCGATTCAATGTTCTGCATGTCCATTTCCATGCTCATTGAACTTTGCATATTCTGCATTTGCTGCTGCATTTGCTGCATTTTTTGAATTGCTTTTTGCTGCGACTGCTTGGATGGGGAAGGCTTGTTGTTCTCCAGGTTTTCCTGACTGTCTTTTTGAGCATCTTCTACCTCCTGGCTCTCGTTTTCGCCCGGAAGTTCATCCCCTTGCTTAATTTCCTCTCCCAACTCCCTTAATTCCTGAAGTTTTTCTTCCGTTTTCTGAAATTCATCTGAAATCCCTTGCTGCTCGTCAGCCAGTTTTTTAGACTCTTCGGACGCTTTTTCATCATTGGCCTTGTCCTGCTTCTTCGCCCCGGAATCTTTATTCAATTCCTTTTCAAGCGCTTCGGTTTTTTGCAGAAGCGACTTCTGGTCTTCAATATTCTTTAAAATATCCTTCAGCGCCTGATCAACTTTATATTCAAACTGAAGTTGCTTGAATAATTCGAGCATGCGTTCAAGTTCTTTTTCAAGATTTTGGGAGCTCTTGTTTAACTTGTCCATCAGTTGTTTAAGCTGATTGATATCGGTATTTTCTTTTAATAACCGTTCCAGTTCCTGGATGAGCTTCTTGGTTTCTTCATCCAACAACTCGTCCATAAGTTTTTGAATTTGCTCCGCCTTATCACGGATCCGTTCGTCTTGTTCTGTAAACGCATCTTTCTTTTGCTCTAACAAACGGTTCTCCTCTTTTAATTGATTGATCAGTTGTTCAAGACTTTTCTTTTGTTCAACTATTTCCTCCAACTTCTTTTTATCCTGCCAGTCGAGTGTTTGCTTGCCTTTTAATTTTTGTTGGGCATCATCCAGTTGTTTTCTTAATTCATTCGCCTGTGAAACCGATTCTTCAATTTTCTGCTCGGCTTGCGATTGGGACTTGGAGATTTCGGTTACAAGTTGCCCTTTGTCGGGCACTAAAAAAGTGTAAAAGGAAGAACGTGTCGACTTATGTCCATTCACCCCATCATTATCCCAAACCTGCAGGTAGTACTCCAACTGTTCACCCGGCATTAACTTAAGTGAATCAATATTCCAGTTGTAAAAGAAACTTTGTTGGGTTTGATTGATCCCGATAGGAATACTGACCGCATGCTGTTTTGTGGTTTGAGCATGTTTATTTTTCACATGAAACTGTAACGTCAGTTTGCTTAAGCCATAGTCATCGGTAATAATCCCTCCAAGCACGATGCGTTGATAGAGAATTGAATCGCGAAAATTATTAACAGCAATTTGTGGATGTTGGTCTTTAATGACATCAATCCGGTAAGCCATGCGTTCTTTATTCTTGCTGTGCTCATTTTCTAAAATGACTTCATAATGATCGGGGTTATGAAAGCCCTTTTTGTAAGTAAATACCTGATTATCAACGCCTTGTATTGGTGTTGGTTGATTATTTGAAGAAAATAACAGCGAAGCTTGTACAGCATGTGCCGTATGAATTTCCCAGGTGGCAACCGTGCCTTCAGGCACTTCAATGCTTCCGGCATTAACGAGTTGCTGATTGGTACGCTGCAGGTATTTTGGATATTCAAGATGTAACTTCAATTGTGTTAGCTCCGGACGATTCGCCAGGAAAAGTTGGTACTTTGGTGAGTAAAATCCAGCCGCTTCAAATTGAATGATTTTACCTTCCTGTAATTTTTCAAAGGTGTAATGAAATTCACCGCTGCCATGAGCCTCCATTTTTATTCGTTGAGAACCAACCATCAGGTAGCTTGATTCTGGAATGGCGTTACCGCTTAATAGAAGCGACACGGTAAAGTCTTCATTGAAATAACCAGTTAGCGAAGGGTTTTGAATGGTAAATGTAAATGGCGCCTGTGGTGCAAATTCCTGATTAAAGTTTACAATCCTGTAGGCGCTTTGGGTGATAATGCTTTTGTTTAAAACAATCAGAAGGAGGATAATCCCAAGGGGAATGCCTAACAACTTCAGGTATTTTTTATTCTGGCTGAGATCGATTACGGTGTCAAACCGTAGGGGTTCGAAGGCTTTGGATTTTTGTGCAACACTGGCATAAGCTAATGCGGAGGATTCTTTGTACCGGATCAATTGAATAAGGTTGACTAATCGATCTTTAATGTCCGGAAAGTGGCTACCAATCAGGCGGGCACTTTGTTCATCACCCATTCCCTTTTTGGTTAGCCAGAATTGGAGCGGTTCTCTTAAAAACCGGAATACACAATATGCAGCAACAAGAAAAAAAGCAAGTACAATAGTGAACCTGCCCCAGGTCGATAACCACAAGGTATACTCGAGCAGCGCAACCATCAGAAAATACAAAAACAAAATGGTTAGGGTAAGCAGTACGCCACGCAGGAAGAGATTGGTATAGTACCTTCGCCTGAAGGCATCGATATTTTCTCTGATTTTATCCGGTCCACTTCCCATTATCCACCAAGGTTATACAATTGAAAACGAATTCAATACGCTAAAGTTTGTGAAGTTGAAAGATAGTGGCAAATAGGCAGCGAAGCAATGCCGTTGAAAAGGATTGAAGGCTACCGGCTTTGTGGACGAAGATCCCAATGATACTCCGCTTCGAAATATTCCAGCACATGCATTTTCAGCAGTTTTTCCTGTTCCAATAAATCGAAATGGGGCAATTTTTTAATCATTTTCCAGTGTGGCCAACCTTGTTGGTCGAGGCCTTCAAGTTCATAATACCCGGCCAGGCTCAATACCTTGCAAATGGCAATGTGCATGAGGTCTTGTTTTTCTTCCTTGGAAAAGAGCTTATACCCCTGCCCCAATTCCTGAACACCAACCAGAAAAAGTACCCCATTCAGGTCTTTTGGTCTTTTTCCAAGGGATTGTTCAATGTGGTTCAGCAGGATAGCCCAGCTTCGGTCAAGATCAAGATCGCGTTTATACATGGCTAAGCGCTTCCCAATACTCAAAAGCTCTTCGTAAGTGCGGAATTACGATGGTTCCGCCCACTAACGTTGAAACACCCATGGCCTCATGCACTTCAGCGGTCGACAGGCCTGCTTCTTTGCACTTTCCCAAGTGATATTTTACACAATCATCGCAACGCAGAACCAACGAGCAGGTCAGGCCGATCAGTTCCTTCGTTTTCACATCCAGGCTTCCTTCCGCATACGCGTTGGTGTCGAGATTAAAAATTCGTTTGATAATCAAACTGTCCGAAGCCATGATTTTATCATTCATTTTACTTCGGTAGTCATTAAAGTCTTCGATTAGTCCCATGGCGTTACGATTGAGATAATTTTTGTAAATTCAATTCTGCTGTAAATATACCGAATCGGTGAACGCAAGAGCTTTAGATTTATTTGAGGATTTCATTACGCTGATTTATCCGCGTTACTGTTTTGCCTGTCAGGATGGGCTTATCAAAGGTGAGGAAATCATCTGTACTACTTGCATTCATGAGTTACCGAGAACACAATTCCACTTTGAAAAAGAAAATCCGGTGTATAATCGATTGTTTGGCCGGCTCCCAATTCAGTTTGCATCCGCCTTTTTGCATTTTACCAAGGGCGGCCGGGTTCAACAATTGATGCACGCCTTTAAGTATAATAACCGGCCCGAAATAGGCAGGATTATCGGCCGGGTTTACGGGGAAGATCTGCGGAAAACGGGGCTTAATGAACAAATTGAAGCCATTTTACCAGTTCCGCTCCATCCTACAAAACTGCGAAGAAGGGGCTATAATCAAAGTGAAGAATTTGGTAATGGGCTGGCCGAAAGCCTGCAAGTTAGGTGCGTCTCAGACGCCATTATCCGGATTACCAAAACCGATACGCAAACCAAAAAAACCAAATTGAAGCGTTGGGAAAATGTCAAGGAAGTGTTTCGGGTAGAACGACCTTCCGAAGTTGAGGGCAAGCGGCTGTTGTTGGTAGATGATGTAATAACTACCGGAGCTACCCTGGAAGCATGTGGTCAGGTGCTTATGGAAGCAGGTTGTTCTGAAATCAGTGTTGCCGGGTTAGCGTATGCCCATGAATGAAAAAAGCCCTGCTCTCGCAAGGCTTTATTTTTGAATAAATAAATGCTTTTTGTCAGTAATTCGAGCCAGCCCGGATCATCGCGCAACGGAAACCAATAGTGGCCGTGGCGCTATCCTGATCAAGGTATCTTCTTGTACCGGGCGACATCCAATAGGCCACATCTTTCCAGCTTCCGCCTTTATAAACACGAGCCCTGTCTGTTACCAGTGAAGTAAAGCTGATTTCATTACGCTTAACCCACTCACCGGTATCCGGATCTTTGAATACATTGTTATTATAGCCATCAGAATTATCTAAGAATCCATCTCTGCGCATCGGGTTAAGGTCATCTACATCCTGGTAAGAAAGCGGACGGTAAACATCTTGTACCCATTCGCTGACATTACCGGCCATGTTATACAATCCGTAATCATTAGGCGGGAATTCGTAGATGTAGGAGGTAATCAAGGCACCATCATTTAGGCGGCCGGCAATACCGGCATAGTCACCCCGTCCTCGTTTGAAGTTGGCCAGCATAAAGCCCATTTGTTTCCCATACGGGTTACGTAAAGCGTGGCCATCCCAGGGATAAAGTCGCTGGTGGGTCTGCAATTCTTCTACCCATTGTGTTCCTATCATCGCCTGAGCGGCATACTCCCACTCGGCCTCCGTTGGCAAACGATAAGCCGGAATTACAATACCTGATTCCAACGGTATCCGACCATCCGTTTCAGCATACTCCGTACCCGCCTTTTCGGCTAATCCAATATTTACTGCACGGGTTCTCCAAATGGAATAGTCGCTTGCCTGTGTCCAGCTAACGCCTACCACCGGGAAATAGCGAAAACCAGGATATCTTAAGTAGTGATCCACGTAAGGGTCATTAAAAGCAAGTTTTCCAACCCAAACCGTAGTGTCGGGGAGGGCGGCTGTATAAACTTCCTGAGACGAATCACGAGCCAGGTAGTGCAGGTATTCAAGCCAGTGCACATTGGCAATTTCTGTCTCATCCATGTAAAAAGAGGCTACAGAAACCGTTCTCTCAATGTTATCGCGATAGGACATTACGTCCTCTTCAAACGACCCCATTACGGTGCGCCCGCCTTCAATAAAAATCATGTTGGGGGCATCTGGCTGCCCTTTGAATTCATTTACCATAAAACCGCCTCCGGCCTCATCGTTATAGGCCAAACCAGTGGCTGTACTAAGCTGTCCGGGATTTTGAGCGGTCGGCTTTCCTCCACGCCCCCCGATTAAGGAACAGGCTGTAAAAAGTAAGGAGCCAACAATCAAAAATGAAAGAGCCTTAAGTGTATTCTTCATTGTAAACTTTGATTTTAAAGCAACTGCTAATATAGAAACATAAATATGTGTTTTCCAAGCAGAAGCCGGTTTATTCATAAATCTTTGATACAAAGCTGAGCGCCAATAATACAACGCCCTAAGAATGGAAGTATTGTTTTACCCTGGTATGCACGGGAGTAGTAATCGACTGATCAGGCGAATTAAATCGAAAGGTCATGGCGAATCATTTCCTGGAATACGGTGATCGCGTCATTTACATGCTCAAGGGTATCGATTATCAACATTGGCTTACCCACATGTTCGCGCAGTTTACACCTTCGGGGATGTTGCTGTACATACTGTAAAATACTGCTGAACTGTTCGGAATTAAAATAGGCATCGTTGTTTGTCGTAAAATAACCCCGAAGCTTTCCGCCTTTTAATGCAATTTTTTCAAAACCAAGTTTTTCTCCAAGCCAACGCAACCGTACCGTATTAATCAGCTCATGAACTGAGGCAGGAATTTCGCCAAACCTGTCGCGAAGTTCTTCAACCACTTTTGTTAGTTGATCTTCATCCCGAACCGTATCCAGCCGGGAGTATAATTGAAGCCGCTCACTCGTATTGTTCACATAGGTTTCGGGGATAAGAATTTCAAGATCCGTTTCGATGATGCAATCCCGGGTAATGAGTTTTGCTTTTTCTGCCAACTCAACGGCAAACAATTCTTTGAAGTCTGTTTCCTTTAACTCCTGTATGGCATCGTCTAAAATTTTATGATACGTTTCAAACCCAAGGTCGTTTATGAAGCCGGTTTGTTCTGCGCCCAACAAGTTGCCGGCTCCGCGAATATCCAGATCGCGCATGGCTACTTTAAAGCCATCGCCCAATTCTGAAAACTCTTCCAGGGCAGCTAATCGTTTACGCGAATCCGAATTAAGCATTGAAGCCGGTGGTGTTAGTAAATAACAAAAGGCTTTCTTGTTCGACCGGCCAACCCGTCCGCGCATCTGGTGAAGGTCGGATAACCCGAACATATGTGCCTGGTTGATGATGATGGTATTGGCATTCGGAATATCCAACCCCGATTCAATGATGTTGGTTGATACCAGTACATCGTACGTTCCCTCAATAAACCGAAGCATTACTTTTTCAAGTTGCGCCCCTTCCATTTGCCCGTGCGCAATCCCGATACGTGCGTCAGGAACAAGTTTATAAATGATGTTGGCAACCTGCTCAAGATCATGAATGCGGTTGTGCACAAAAAATACCTGGCCGCCTCTGCGCAACTCGAAACTTACCGCATCGCGCACGATAATCTCATTGAAAGTGTGCAGTTCGGTTGTTACGGGCTGGCGGTTAGGTGGTGGCGTAGAAATAATGCTAAGGTCGCGCGCTCCCATTAACGAAAAGTGAAGCGTGCGCGGAATGGGAGTAGCGGTAAGGGTAAGCACATCCACATTAAACTTCATCTCTTTCAACCTGTCTTTCACCGTAACGCCAAATTTTTGTTCTTCATCAACGATAAGCAGGCCCAGGTCTTTAAACACAATGTCTTTGCTGACGATGCGATGCGTTCCGATCAGGATATCAATTTTTCCTTCCTTTACCGCGTGGATGATCTCCTTGATTTCTTTTGTGGAGCGAAAGCGGGATACATATCCTATCGTTACAGGGAAACTGCTTAATCGCTCAGTAAACGTGCGAAAATGCTGCATGGCCAGAATGGTTGTGGGCACCAAAACGGCAACCTGCTTTCCGTCTGTTGCGGCCTTAAATGCTGCGCGAATGGCTACTTCGGTTTTTCCGAAGCCCACATCGCCACAAATAAGCCGGTCCATCGGATGGGGTTGCTGCATGTCGCGTTTTACTTCATCGGTGGCTTTGGCCTGGTCGGGGGTGTCGTCATACAAAAAGGATGACTCAAGTTCAGCCTGTAAATAGGAGTCGTGTGAAAACGCAAAGCCCGGGGCGCTCTTGCGTTTGGCATAAAGTTCTATAAGTTCTTTGGCAATATCTTTTACCCGCTTCTTGGCTTTCGACTTTTTGTTTTCCCACTCCTGCGAACCCAATTTACTGATAGCCGGTGGCGTTCCTTCTTTACCCGAATAGCGGGAGATTTTGTGCAGGGCATGAATGCTTACATATAGCAGATCATCATCGCGATACACCAACCGGATGGCTTCCTGTTCGTGGCCGTTTACCTCCTTCTTTTCAAGCCCGGCAAACTTACCGATGCCGTGATCGATGTGGGTTACAAAATCTCCGGGCTGAAGGGATTGCAGTTCACGCAACGTAAGCGCTTTCGATTTTGAAAATTTTTCGCGGGCGCGATACCGGTGAAACCGTTCAAAAATCTGGTGATCGGTATAGCAAAGAATTTTGGAGGTGTGATCAACAAACCCCTGTCGTAAAGCAAATTCCAATCCTTGAAATTGCAGTTCAGGATGGATCTCTGAAAAAATTCCCTGCAACCGGTCAAGTTGCCGCGGCACATCGGCCGCAATGAAATTGCGATACGCCTGTGCCTGATGTTCATTCAAATCGTTGGCTAATAATTCAAAATTTTTGTTGAATGAAGGCTGTGCAGCCGAGGCCCAATCAAAAACGATTGCTTCGGAATACGTGAACCGGTTTCCAAATTCAATATGGGTAAACCCTGAAGCCAACTGTTGAAATGTTTCACTATCGTCAAACAGCTTTTCCGGACTGAGCACTACCTGCGTTTTGACGCCTTCAATAATTTTTGAAAAAGTTTCACGGGCTTTATCAAATGACTTCTGGATCACATCAGCAGTAAGCTGAACATCCTTAAACCACAGGTGCGTACCAGGGGGTATGAATTCAAAAAAGGATTGACGTTCTTCGTGGATCAGTTTGGTCTGGATGTCGGGAATAATGCTGATGGTTTCCAGCACGTCAATGGAAAGCTGGGAGTCGGGATCAAACGATCGTATGCTGTCAATTTCAGCCCCGAAAAGTTCAATGCGGTATGGAAGTTCGTGCGCAAAAGAAAACACATCAATAATTCCGCCCCGTACAGCAAACTGACCGGCTTCGTAAACAAAATCGGTTTTTTCAAAATCGTAGTTGTGCAGAAATTCTTCAAGGAATGGCACGTCCAGGCGCTCACCTTTTTTAATGATAAAGGTATTGGAAGCAAGCGATCGCCTGTTGATCACTTTTTCGGATAAAGCCTCCGGATAGGTAACAATTAGTTCAGGTTCTGTTTTGCTGGCCAGCCGGTTCAGCGTTTCGGCCCGCATTAGAATATTAGCGTTCTCGGTTTCTTCAAATTCGTAGGGGCGTTTGTACGACATCGGGAAAAGCAAAATTTCCCGGCTGAGCAAACTTTGAAGATCGTTTTGGAAATAAGCCGCCTCTTCCCGGTCCTGCAGTACAATAATATAATCCTGCGGATGAACCTGAAAGCAGGCCGCTACGAACACGGCATCCAGGCTTCCGGAAAGACCTTTAAGCTGAATGTTTTTGTTCGAAGGCGCATGTATCCCTGCGGCTACGGCTTGTACAAAACCATCCGCGCAGTACTGGTGTAAAAATTCGGCCGCCCTCAATTCTTGCTGCGTAAAGCGAGGCGCAAAGGTAACTTTACACGGCCCCTATCCCAATAATGCGCGCGTAAAAAATTATTACTTTTAGCCGATGGACCGCATTCGATTGTTTTTTCTGTTGATGAGTTTGGCCAGCTTGTTATTTATGGTGGTGGGATTGTTTAAGCCCTGGTTGTTGCTGTGGTGGGAGGATGTTCAAAACAGAAGAAAGGTCATTAAAGTATACGGCACCATTGCTCTACTGAGTTATGCAACGTATTGGGCTTTGTATTTTTTCCCTCTGAAAGGACTATGACGTTTAGCTTTTGGTATTTATTTATTGAATTCGTTCGGCTACTACAACCTGTTTACTTTTTTGTGAGGTAAAGGCTATCAGGTACTGCTTGCCGCCCTCAATAAGTTTTGTCTTCTTCCTGAGCGCTTCTGCGGTTAACGGATAATTGCGCGTGATAACATTGGCCTGTCCTTCGTTAAAAAACGATCTCACAACTTTCGCTTCGGGTTTGACAGTGGCAATAATCTTGAAAATCCTTCCGGGAAAATTTTTCTTTAGTTCAGAACCTGTGTACAGATGTGTATTGGGGTGAAGCTTGCCTAAACCGAAAACCGAACCAACCCATTTAAAGGCCCCGGATTTCATCACGGAAGAATTGGGTTCATACATATACAGTTGAGGCTCAGTGTAAACCGGGTTGGTTTGTTGTTCCTGAATGCGGGTAAAAGAGAAAAGTTGTTGCTGGTTACCCGATACGTTTACCGCATGAATCATTGGCTCGCCCACAAAACCAGTACGGCACAAAAACAGTATTTCTTTGCACTCATTATCCACCGACACGACATAAACTTCTTGCACATTTACCAATTCGTGTAATCCTTGTTGAAGGTCTATAAGCGGAGAGGCTTTAATGAGGAGTAAGTTGGACCTTTCAAAAACGGATGGCGCAAGTTTTGTGACATCGGGTTCGCACTCGGTAAACCTGAAAACTTTTTTATTGTTTCTTGTTCTGCGCGAAGGATCAACATATACCAGGTCAAATTTTTCGGCTGAGCGCTCCAGAAAAATTTCCGCTGTTGTTACATAGTAAAATAAATTTCTGGCGCCCAGTACCTCATGATTATGCCGGACAATCTCTTGTAATTCAGCACGAGGTTCGATGCAATGTACTTCAGTAAAAAGCTGGCTGAAGAAAAAGGCATCCACACCAAAGCCACCGGTCAGGTCGGCACAGGCTCTCCGGTTTTCTCCGATTATTTGTCGGATAATTTCAGTTTTGTACCGGGCCGTGGCTTCCGAAGAACTTTGTTCCAGGTTTGTTGAGGGCGGATAGATTATACCAGCTGTGTGATAGAAGACAGGCAGCTTTTCTTTCGCCTTTCTTCTTCCTGCGAGTTGTACGGCAATCGCAGAGGCGGGTAAACCCAGTATGGTTTTGTTGGCGAGCACCAACTGCTGTTCGTCCGCATGCTCCTGTTCCCGGATAAAACGCTGAACGTCAGAAGAAGCTAAACGGGTTATCACCGGGTAAGCGAGAAGGTGCGGATTATTTGCCGGAAGGTATCCTCAAACCGGGGATACTCACTTTCAACAGCAATGCCATGTAAAAAGTAAAGCGTGTCATCTTTCTGCAACAGGTAAAACAGGTTATAGATAACTGCCGATTTGGTAAGGTTATTCACGTTACCCGAGGCGCCATACGCACATAAGGTCCACAAGGCGGGCATACCATTAATGGTTTCTTTTCCCGATTTCAATATCCGGAACTCAGGATAATATTCCGGAAAATCGGATTTGATGTAATAGTCGAATGCTTCCGGCAGCGGCAGTCCGTTGGCTTCACCAGTGCTGATGCCGAGGTACTCCTGCCAAAGATCTTCCTTGCCTTCTTCGGGTGAGTACACATCGGTAACCGGGCCCTCTTGATTGATCATCCAGTTGGCAGGCACAGTGATGCTGTACTGACCTTCCGTGTTTTCCACCTGTTTGGTTTGAGCCATCAGGAAGATATGCGAGCTGATCAGAAAAACGAATACGACAAAATTTTTCATAGGAGCATCGAAGGTAAGCGAAAAGTTGTGCGCGTAAAAACAATTCCTGTTCCTGGTTTTATTCAATAGTACAAGAAGGTGTAATTTGTCGGCTATGTACGATTTGATTGTTGTCGGGGGCGGAGCGGCCGGTTTTTTCGGGGCCATTCAGGTTGCGGAAAGAAAACCGGGTTTGAACATTCTGATCCTGGAAAAGTCATCTAAACTACTAACAAAAGTAAAAGTATCGGGCGGAGGCCGCTGCAACGTTACACACCACGAATACAACCCATCGCGATTAGCGCAACACTACCCGCGCGGTGAAAAATTATTGAAGACGCTTTTCAAAAAGTATCAGGCTTCGGATGTGGTGAAATGGTTTGAAGAAAAAGGCGTAAGGATAAAAGTTGAAGCGGACGGCAGGATGTTTCCCATAACTAACTCATCGCAAACCATTATCGATTGTTTCCTCGCGCTTACCAACAACTTCAGCATTCGGATTGAACTTAGCTGTGCAGTAACCAAACTTGAACATTTGGATGACCATTTCAAGTTAACCACACAAACCGGTCAATACTATTTGGCAAAAAATGTTTTGATCACGATTGGCGGTCATCCACAGCGCAGCGCCTATCAATGGATTGAGGAAGCCGGACACACGATTACGCCTTTAACGCCATCGTTGTTTACATTTAACGAGCCCCAAAAAAAATTCGATCACCTGATGGGCGTTGCCGTAGAGAATGCCCTGGTAAAAATTGCCGGCACCAAATTGTCGCAACAAGGACCGGTGTTGATTACGCATTGGGGGTTAAGCGGACCGGCTGTTATCCGACTATCCGCATGGTCCGCAGAATACCTGAATCGGGTAAACTATGAATTTACAGCCCTGATTAGTTGGATTGGAGACCGAAAAGAAGAAGTGGTAAGGGAAGAGCTTCTTCACCATCAAACCCAAAACCCCAAGCAGAAAATTTCAGCCCATCCGCTTTACAAGTTACCTCAGCGGTTATGGCAGTCCCTCTGTGATGAAGCAGAAATTGGAGAGGATAAAATCTGGGGCGAACTCCGCCACCGGAATCTGAATAAATTGATTGAACAATTGATTCGATGCCCGTTTAACATTCGTGGTAAAACCACTTTTAAAGAAGAATTTGTAACCTGCGGAGGGGTTGATTTGAAGGACATCAACCCTGAAACCATGGAGAGCAGAAAGATGCCCAACCTATTCTTTGCCGGTGAGGTGCTAAATATAGATGGTGAAACCGGAGGCTTTAATTTTCAGGCTGCCTGGACAACCGCATGGGCAGCCGCTCAGGCCATTTCCCAGAGATAGCTACTTACAATTCAGCTATTAGAAATTTGATTTTTATATCAGTGTGTGGTCGTTAATACACCAGGCTCTTCTCCAGCATGAACTCTGCAATTTGTACGGCATTGGTGGCCGCACCTTTCCGCAGGTTATCCGCAACAATCCACAAATTCAATGAATTCAGTTGCGACTCATCCCTGCGTATCCGGCCCACAAACACTTCGTCTCTTCCGTGTGCGTTGATGGGCATGGGGTAAATATTATTTTTTGGATCATCCTGAACAATCACGCCAGGGGTATTGGCCAGAATAGAACGCACTTCGCTGCAGGTGAATTCACGCTCAAACTCAACGTTAACCGCTTCGGCATGACCACCAACCGTAGGAACCCGCACCGTTGTTGCCGTTACGCCAATGTTTTGATCGCCCAAAATTTTGCGGGTTTCATTTACCATCTTCATTTCTTCCTTGGTGTATCCGTTATCCAGGAATGCATCAATGTGCGGTAGCGCATTCATGTCAATGTTGTGCGGATATACTTTTGTACCGGTAATCCCTTCCCGCTCATTCATAAGTTGCTGAACGGCATCTTTGCCGGTTCCGGTAACCGATTGGTAGGTGGACACGACAATGCGCTTGAGTTTGTATTTTACATGCAGAGGCGCCAGTACCATCACCATTTGAATGGTCGAGCAGTTGGGATTGGCAATAATGCGGTCGTCAATGGTAAGGAGGTGGCCATTAATTTCGGGCACAATTAATTTTTTGGTGGTATCCATCCGCCAGGCCGAAGAGTTATCAATTACGATGCTGCCCATCTCGGCATACCGGGGCGCCCACTCCAGCGAGGTACTGCCCCCGGCCGAGAAAATAGCGATGTCGGGAGCAAGTTTACAGCCCTCGTCAATGCTTTTAATGGTGTAATCCCTGCCTTTGAACGACAGGATTTGCCCCACCGATTTGGCCGAGGCAATCAGGTACAACTCATCAAACGGAAAGTTTCGTTCTTCAAGTACTTTCAGGATTTCCTGGCCCACAAGCCCTGTAGCCCCCACAACTGCTAACTTCATATCAACATTAAAAAATTTAAGTGTGTTCGCCCGGACGATTCCGATTCGGACGGGCAAAATTAGTATTTTTGGTTACAGTCAAAACAAATAACGCAGTGAATAAAATTCCTCTCGGTTTATGCAC
>CAZOYJ010000001.1:16639-33279 GCA_964583905.1 uncultured Roseivirgaceae bacterium | reverse complement strand
CCAATTCAGCACAGCTTGCTTCCAACTATTCCGTAAACCATGGTGTAGGCCAGGCAACCTTGGCTGTACTCCAACCAGATGAGCGAACCGTGCGCTTGTCCTTTCCCGTTGCCTTTCCAAACGGGGTAATTTCACAATTAACCGTAATACAGGTTGAAGATGCGGTGGGCAACGCCATCACCTCAACCAGCGCCAACTTCTTTTTTTTCCAGCCACTTCCCGTTCAGTATAAGGATGTCATCTTTACCGAACTCTTTCCTGACCCGTCTCCCGTTATCGGGTTACCGGAAGCAGAATTTGTTGAGTTGTTTAACCGAAGCTCAAACCCGGTGAGTTTAGCAGGCTGGAAGTTTTCGGATCCAGCCTCAACGGCCACGCTGCCCGAGTATATTCTGATGCCGGGAGCTTACGTCATCATCACCCCGAATGCATCGGCCTCAGCATTTTCATTCTTCGGTAGCGTGATTGGTGTTTCCAATTTTCCAACGCTCAATAACAGTGGCGATAACCTACTATTACGCGATGGCACAAACCAGGTGATCGATGCGGTGAATTACACCGATGCCTGGTATAAGGATGACGACAAGCGCCAGGGCGGCTGGACACTTGAATTGATTGATGTAGATAACACGTGTGCCGAATCAGAAAACTGGGTAGCTTCGGAACATGCATCGGGCGGAACCCCCGGACACCAGAATTCCGTGAAAGCCAGCAAGCCCGACCTTATTGGCCCAAGACTTCTATCGGCTATACCGGTTTCGCCCACGCAACTTAAATTGGTTTTTAATGAGAAACTTCAGGATGAAATTCCAGCGCCCGCCAATTTTGTTCTGTTGCCGGCTATTGCCGTAACGCACGTCTCGTTTACCAATACCGGGTTGCGCGAACTGGTACTAACACTTGCATCGGCTATACAAACCGGACAATCCTATTCCGTTACCGTTTCAAACATTCGTGACTGCAGCGGCAACCTGATCCAGGAAAACTCAAAAGCGGTAACGTTTGGGTTTCCGGAAACGGCCGAGGCGAGGGATGTGGTGATCAACGAAATTCTCTTCAATCCAAAACCCTTCGGTGTGGATTTCCTGGAAATTTATAACCGGTCGCAGAAATACATCAACCTAAAAAACTGGAGCATTGGCAATTATGAAAGCGAAGCCGCCACCAACCTCCGAGCAATTACAACCGATGACTTATTGCTTCCTCCCGGTGCCATTCTGGCCTGTACAGTCGATCCGCTTACGATCAAATCGCATTATGCCAGCGCAAATCTTGACGCGTTATTTAAAGTAAACGCCCTGCCGGCTTTTCCCGACAATGCTGGTTCAGCTTCCATTCTGAATGAAAATGGATTGGTAGTAGATAACTTTATGTACACACGCGACTATCATTCGGTTTTTCTTCGCGATAAAGAGGGTGTGTCGTTGGAGCGGATTCACCCCCACGCTTCAAGCAACGATCCCAACAACTGGAAATCGGCTGCATCAATTGTTGGATTTGCCACTCCGGGCTACCGGAATTCCAATGCGCTTCACGGAGAGCAGTTTACCGGGCAGGTAAAAATTGAACCTGAAATATTTGTCCCGGTCTTTGGCCAACCGGATTTTACCGAAATAAAATACAACTTCGATCAAGGGGGGTGGGTTGCCAACATCAAAATCCTGGATCAACAAGGACGGCAGATCAAGCGCATTGCCAACAACGAAACGCTTGCCACCGAAGGCTTTTACCGTTGGGATGGTGACCGTGATGATGGCATAAAAGCCCGGCCCGGGTATTATGTAGTTTGGTTTGAGGTTTTTGATTCTTCAGGCCGTGTGGATACGTTTCGGAATCGGGTTGTTGTGGCCGCCCGGTATTAATGTGAAGAGTTGCCAGCTATATTCCGTAAAACTTCCAGCTCGTTGTAAAATCCTTTCGCAATTTCTGTTGGGTTAAAATCGCCCGCACCATTTCAACCGGCATACTGTTTTCCTGCATCACCGCATCGTGAAACTGCTTGTAGGTCATCTTGCCGCTGTCAACCACTTCTTTCTTCAGGGCGTAAAACTGAAGCGCGCCCATCATGTACGCCAGTTGATAAAGCGGACCGTACCTTCCGGTAAAGGATCTGCGCACTTCACCTTCGGCATTCGCGCGTTCATGGCCTACGCGGTCTACTAAAAAATCTATGCACTGCTGGGGCGTCCATTTGCCCATATGATAATTGAGGGAGAAAATGATCCGTGCACAACGGTGCATGCGCCAAAACAACATGCCTACCCGGTCTTCGGCATTGCGCGGAAAATTCATATCCCACAAAATCATCTCCCAGTACAGGGCCCAGCCCTCTGTCCAGAATGGGGTGCGGAAATTCCGGTATGCTTTGTTCCGGTTGTTCATGAATTGCTGGAGATGATGACCGGCAATCAGCTCGTGATGTACCGTAGCACGCGAGAAGTGCGGATTGTTGCCGCGCATGCTCATGAGCTTGTCATCGTGATCCATCGTATGCGTTGGGTAAGAGATCTGAAAAAGTTCTCCGCCTAAGAAAAACGGACTTACCTTTTGTTGTTCAGGGGTCATCATGCGCATGCGCCAGGTTTCTTCCGCCAGTGGCGGAATCGAAATCAGGTCGCCTTGCTTGATAAATTCAATAGACTGGTGATACAAATCGAGCATTGCTTCGGGTTGCAGGCCTTCCGGCACGTAACTCTGCTTTACTTTTTCCAATGCTTTTTTCCAATCGTTGCCAAAGCCCATTTCGTTGGAGGCTTTAAGCATCTCTTTATCGCACCACGCAAATTCTTTCTGTGCAATATCAATTAGTTCTTCCGGTGAATACGGGATCATCTCAAACGTGAGTTGCCGGATGATTTCTTCTCTGCCAATCGGATTGCCGATGATGCCGCTGCCATCATCTTTCGGCTGTTTGGCTTTATCAACTTTGTTTTTGATTTCGTTGGTGTACACGTTCAACACACTATCCAGTCGCTGATAAGGCTTTGCCATCCACCAGGTAAACTGCGGATCATAGCCATAATAAAAATCATAGAAGCTTTTAAGCGCTGTTCGATGGCCTTTTAAAATCTCTTCTGCCCGATAGGTGAGTGCCGGACTAAGATTAGGCTCAGAAGAAAGTTTTTTCTGTGCAGCCTGGAGTTGCAATTGAACATCGCGCAAGGTTTTGGCAACCTCTTCGGAATTTAAGGTTAACCCTCTTCTGCGTTTCTTTTCCAGTTCATAAATTGGGTCGCAAAGCGTTACAAACTTTTTTACCTGTTCGTATTCTTTCTTTTCAACTTCAAGCGAATACAATTCATACTTGAGATGCTTGTGCAACATCAGGTAATCCACCTGGCCACCCGGTGAAAACGTTTCGAATGGAAGTTGCTCAAGCCTGTTCAGGTAGTCGGCATAGAAAGTTTGCAAGCGCTCCCTGCGTTCGGGCGATCCGGTTACGAAATAAAAGCGACCAAGACTTCCAAGGTCAGCTTCAAAGTTTACCATCAGGTTATGAACTTCACTGGTTTGGATCAAGAGATCAGATTGTGCACGTACAGCCGATACCGGTAGCAGAAAAGCCATGCAGGTTAAGAATTGTAAAAGCGCTTTCATAGGTTGGTTAAGTTTCATGGGTGATTCCACAGCTATCAAAAATCGTTAAACCCATTCGTAAATCAATTCTTCTTTTGATCAGCGGCTTCACACTTCAAGACCTAAGGCGTTGAAGGTCATCGCGAATAAATGACCCTTTATTTTTTGTTTTACCCCCCACCCCGTATTTTTGCGCAACTTTTTAAAGAGGGAAAATCATGGCAAAGACCAAAAAAACAGCCAAAACCGTGAAGAAAACCACAGTTAAGGCAAAAGTGAAGACTAAAAAGGCATCGCCTGCATCAGCCAAAAAAGCAACTAAAAAGGCTACTAAGAAGGCCGTAAAACCTGCGGCTAAAAAAACAATAGCAAAAAAGGCTACCCCAAAGAAAGCCACTCCCAAAAAGGCTGCCCCCAAAAAAGTTGAAGTAAAACCTGCGGCTAAAAAAATTGCACCTAAAAAATCAGGTTCGGCCCCGAAAGCTCCCGAGCGTCCCGCCATTCCTAATCTTACCTTTTTCCCTCCACTCACCCAGCGCCCAATAGCCCATAAGCCGGCCAATAAATCTTCAATGTCGGATGATAAAACCCGTTATTCGGATGGTGAGTTAAAAGAATTTGAAACGCTTATTCTTGAGAAGCTGGATAAGGCGCGCAATGAATACAAGATTCTGAAGGAAACCCTCAACCGCAACAACGATGAGGGTACAGATGCCACCTCTGGCGGAAACACAAAAGTGTTGGAGGATGGTGCAGAAACGGCCGAGAAGGAAAACTTAAGCCAATTGGCAGCCCGTCAGCAGAAATACATTACCAACCTGGAGAATGCATTGGTACGAATCAAGAATGGTACGTACGGTATTTGTTCCGTTACCGGGAAGCTGATTCCCAAAGAACGCCTCATCGCTGTGCCCCACACCACACAGTCGATTGAAGCTAAAATGATGAAGAAAGACTAAGTGGTTTCCGGTCACCGGTTGCCGGGGGCTTGAAGCTGCAATAAATTCGTTACATGGATTTCCTGCAAAACCATATTGAAGCCCTGATATTCTGCTCGCCAACACCCATTAAGGTGGCCGACATTCAGGCATGTTTGTCCGAAATGTTCAATGCCGATGTTCCAGAGGAGGATATCATCAACGCCATTCAACGGTTGGATGAGAAATTCAACTCCGATGAGTTTTCCTTTCAATTACATCGCGCAGCTGGCGGATACCAGTTTTTAACCAAACCGGCATACCAATCGAGTATTGGAATCATGCTCAAGCAGCAATCCAAAAAACGGCTATCAACATCCGCCATGGAAACCCTTTCCATCATTGCCTACAAACAGCCCGTTTCAAAACCTGAAATTGAAAACATCCGCGGTGTAAACTGCGATTACGCGGTGCAAAAACTTTTGGATAAAGGTCTGATTGAATTAAAGGGCAAAGCCGAAACCATTGGCCGGCCGATGTTGTACGGCACATCACAAAAGTTTATGGAGTATTTTGGCATTAACGACCTGGCCGATCTGCCCGTGCCGAAAGATTTTTCGGGCGACATTAATATCATTGGTGAAAGTACCGATTTAAAAGATTCCGATGCGCAGGCGTGATTCATCGGGCCCTTCGCACGGCAGGCGAGGTTCATCCGGACAAGGAAGATCTTCCGGCAAGCCAGTTGCACGCAAATCGGGGCCGGCTCCCCGATCAGGTGATGATTCTTCCGACAGAAAAAAGAAATTTCAGCGCAGCAGTTCAGCGACTCCCTTCAGAAAAGCCGACAAGCGAAAGTCAGGCGATGACGCACGTCCGGATAAACCTTACGGAAAACCATCTTTCGGTTCGGATCGGAAGAAGAAATTTTCAAAATCTGGCGACTCTAAATTTTCCGGAAAGCCAGAACGGAGTGAAAAAAAGGAATTCAGAAAGAGCGGAAGTTTTTCGGATGGGCCCTCACGTTTTGTGAAAGGAAAACCAAAACGGTATTCCCCCAAAAAAGAAGAAGCGCCAACCATAGCCAACCAAACGGGTAAAATCCGGTTGAACCGGTATATCGCCAACAGCGGTGTGTGTTCCAGGCGTGAAGCGGATGAGTTTATTAAAATGGGATTGGTTTCGGTGAACGGAAACGTGATTACCGAAATGGGCTTCCTGGTTAATCCCGGTGATGAAGTGCGTTACGAAAACAGGATTATGCGCGCGGAGAAACCGGTGTATATTTTAATGAATAAGCCCAAAGGCTACATAACCACCACCAAAGATCCGCAGGAGCGAAATACGGTTATGCATATTCTGGGCAACGCTGTAAAAGAACGCGTTTATCCGGTGGGCCGGTTAGACAGAAATACAACCGGGCTATTGTTGTTTACCAACGATGGTGCATTGGCCGATAAGCTGTCGCACCCCTCGTACAATGTCAAGAAAATTTACAAAGTGGAGTTGAACCGTGCCCTTACAAAAGCCGATTTTCAAAAAATCATGGAAGGTGTACGGCTTGAAGAAGGACGCGCCATGGTAGACGATCTCGCAATTGTTTCAGATGATGGTAAAACGGTGGGCATTGAATTGCATATTGGATGGAACCGTGTGGTAAGGAGAATATTTGAAAAGCTGGAGTATGAAGTAGTGAAACTTGATCGCTCGGTGTATGCCGGCCTTGATAAAAAGGATTTACCCCGCGGGCACTGGCGCTTTTTAACGAAAGAAGAAGTTGTGCGCTTGAAGCACTATAAGTAAAAGTAGTATTTGATTTTCGTGGCGAAGTCTTTGTCACGATTGTACCTTTCAATAACAAAAAATGCCAACCCAAAGGTTAGCATTTTTTATGTGGTGACGGAGGGAATGCTGACGCTTTCGGTCAGCATCCTGACTGGCGCATTAGCGCCACGTCAGGATTGAACCCATAGTTTTTATTTCAGGTATTGAGGCTTAAGAGGTGCCCCTTCGATTTTAAATTCAACAGGATATTTATTGATAAAATCAATCAGCCTTTTAACAGATAAATTTTTCAATTTCATTTCCAGGATAACGGCTTGGGATTTATTGGGCTTTATTGTATACCAGACCAAATTCCAGGGTTTAAACCTTTTCGTGGCGAAGTCTTTACCGTTATTGTGTTCTTCAACCCTACGAATCAAATCATTGGTAGACCCCTTGTAAAAGGAGTGGTTTTTCTGGCTCTGTAAGATGTATACAAAGTGCTCCATAATAAAAAATGCCAACCCAAGGTCAGCATTTTGTCTATGTGGTGACGGAGGGAATTGAACCCCCGACACAAGGATTTTCAGTCCTTTGCTCTACCAACTGAGCTACGTCACCTTCAAAATCAACCCCAATCAGCTATCGGGGGGCACAAAAGTATGGATTTTTATATTCGGTGCAAAACCATGCTGTATTTTTGGAATTATTGATTTTCCCGATTAACTATCTGTCATGATTCAGCAGCTTTTATTTCTCATCGTACTGATTGTGTTTGTATGGTTTATCCGCAAGCGCATCCGGTTCATTGCAAAGGTTATCCAACTCGGAAAGCCAGCAACAGCACCGGGCGATACACGCGCCCGATGGAGAAATGTAGGATTGGTGGCGTTCGGCCAGCAGAAAATGTTTAAGCGTTTGATACCTGCTGTGTTGCATTTTTTTATTTATGTAGGCTTTCTGGTCATTAACCTGGAAGTGCTTGAGTTTGTGGTGGATGGAATAGCCGGCACGCATCGGATTTTTGCTCCGTTTCTCGGTAGCATATATCCGGTGCTGATGAATATTTTTGAATTTCTGGCGGTAGCCGTTTTACTTTCTTGTGTGTTCTTTTTAATCCGCAGAAATATTTTAAAAGTGCCGCGGTTCTGGTCGGCTGAAATGACCCGCTGGCCGCGACTGGATGCCAACTTGATTTTAGTTACCGAAATTATTTTAATGCTGGCGATTCTGACGATGAACGCCAGCGATCAGCTATTGCAAGCGCGAGATGATCATTATGTAAGTACAGGCACACTATTCTTCAGCAGTTTTTTAACACCAACACTTCAACATCTTAACACTTCAACACTCATTTTTATAGAGCGTTTTGCCTGGTGGTTTCACATCGTTGGCATTTTGGGGTTTGCGTATTACATCACCTACTCCAAACACCTGCATATATTCATGGCTTTTCCAAACACGTATTTCGCAAAGCTCGAACCGAAAGGTCATATCACCAACATGCCGGTAGTTACCAATGAAGTGAAGTCTATGCTTGGATTAACGGATGGCACAGCAGTACCTCCTGCCGAGCCCGGCAAGTTTGGCGCCAAAGACATTGATGATTTGTCGCGAACAAACCTGTTGGCCGCGTATGCCTGCACAGAATGTGGTCGTTGTACAGCCGAATGCCCGGCTAACCTTACCGGCAAAAAACTTTCTCCGCGAAAGATTATGATGGACACGCGCGATCGGATGGAAGAAGTTGGAAAGAGCCTGGCCGTTGGGGGTCCGGGCCTGAAGGATGGTAAATCCTTATTGGGCGATTACATCACCAAGGAAGAAATCAATGCCTGCACAAGTTGCAATGCCTGCGTTGAAGCCTGCCCGGTGTTGATCAACCCACTTGACATAATCCTGGAATTGAGACGGTATGTGGCCATGGAAGAATCCGGTTCACCGGCAGCGTGGAACAGTATGTTTCAGAACATTGAAACCAATTTTGCACCGTGGAAATTTTCCCCTGGCGACCGCTTCAACTGGGCTAACGATTGATATGAAATAATTCTTACAGCATAACCACAACATCATGAACATTGTTACTATGGCCGAACTCGCAGCGAAGGGCGAAACACCCGAAGTGCTCTTTTGGGTGGGATGTGCCGGCTCCTATGATGATCGGTATAAACGCGTAACCAAAGCATTTGTAAAAATTCTGAATGCGGTGGGGATAAAGTTTGCTGTGTTGGGCACAGAAGAGTCTTGCACGGGTGATCCGGCCAGGCGTGCCGGCAACGAATTTCTATTTCAGATGCAGGCCATGAGTAACATCCAGGTGTTGAATGGGTATGGCGTGAAGAAAATTGTAACCGCTTGCCCGCACTGTTTCAACACGTTAAAAAATGAATACCCTGAATTGGGAGGCAACTATGAAGTGATCCACCACGCAACGTTTCTTCAACAATTGATCGATGCAGGTAAAATAAAAATGAGCGATGGCAACTCCTTTAAAGGAAAGAAAATCACCTATCACGATTCGTGCTACCTGGGCCGGGCCAATAACATTTATGAAGCACCCCGCGCGGTACTTGAAATGCTGGATGCTGAACTGGTAGAAATGAAACGTAGCCGCACAACTGGCTTGTGTTGTGGGGCTGGGGGTGCGCAGATGTTTAAGGATGCCGAGAAGGGCAAAAAGGAAATCAATACCGAAAGGGCGGAAGAAGCGCTTCAAACCGGAGCATCAACCATTGCCGTAGCCTGTCCGTTTTGCATGACCATGCTTACCGATGGCGTGAAAACCAAGGAACGCGAGGCGGAGGTAAAAGTGAAAGACCTGGCCGAACTAATAGCCGAAGCACAGGGTTTATCTTAGTACATTTGACCCACGAAAATCAGTTTTATGTTTGTGTCTTTCAATGAGTTGCCGGAATCCTCCAAAATTTGGATATATCAGTCCGACAAGCTGTTTACGCAGCAAGAGTTGGATGCAATATCGGCCCACCTGGTTGCGTTTTGCCAACAGTGGGTGGCGCACAACCAGCCGTTGCGTACTTCGTTCACCGTTCTCTACAACCGGTTTATAGTTTTGGCTGTAGATGAAATTCACTATGGCGCCAGCGGATGCTCAATTGATACCTCGGTTAGCGCCATGAAAAGTTTGGGCACCCGGGTACAGGCCGATCTTTTCAATCGCAATAATATTGCATTCTGGATTAACGAGGAGGTTTGTATTATACCGTTATCCGAACTGCGAAGTAAATTGCAGGAAGGAATATGGAATGCTGAAACCCCGGTGTTTAACAATGCCATTTCGCGCAAAGGTGATTTGGAAAACAACTGGAGAATACCGGCCGGTGAGAGCTGGCTGAACCGATACCTGGTGAAGTCCGCGGTTTAACTGAACGTTTTGTGTCCTTTTTTTGTAGCTTTAATTTTTAGTTTGATAGCATGATGAGGGTTACGATTTTTTTATTGGCTGGTGCATTAGGGTTGACGGGGTGCAGCGTTGAGAAAAAAGCCGCCAAGGCATTCCGGCATGGGAAGTATCAAACCGCCATCGCGCTTTATTCAAAGGGCAATCCAAAAGAACCCGCGAAGGCCAATTACTTCATTGGCGAAGCGTACCGCCTCACCAACCGGTTAAAAGAGGCTGAGGCCTATTATGCAAAAGCAGGCGGAGCTGGCGTGGACAAAGACTCTGTACAGTTTTATTATGCGCAAGCGCTTAAAGCAAACACAAAATACAGCGAAGCCCGGCAGCAGTTGAACAGCCTGATTCAGCGCACGGCCAATGAAAAACTCCGCAACCGGGCTCAGGCCGAGTACAACGGAATTGCAGCGTTGGAGAACCTGAAGGAAAAACCAAGTTACTATAAGGTACGAAACCTTGAAATGCTCAATACACCCGCGAGCGAGTACGCCCCGGTTTACCTGAACAATGAATTGTATTTTACTTCATCCCGTGGAAATGGAAAAATCTACGAGGCCGAAGGAAAGCCTTATACCGCCATTTACAAAGTGGCAACAAGAGGTGCGAATGTAGATGTAGCCACCATTCAGCCTTTACCTACGGGTATCATTAATGATGATTTCCGCAACGTAGGCTGTGTTGCGTTTACTCCCGATGGGCGCACCATGGTATTTGCCCGCGGAAACACAGCCAAGAAAAAGGGTGGTGCCGATGTTGATCTTTACCGAACGCAATTCAGAAGCGGAACCTGGAATGAACCGGTACGCATTAACATCAATACCCAGTTTAAAGATGAGTTTGATCTGGTTGCCCGCAACAACAGTTGGGATTCATCGCCTGCGTTTTCGCCCGATGGCCGAACATTATACTTTGCATCCAACCGCCCCGGTGGGTATGGCGGCACCGATTTATATTCCGCTCAAATGGATTCACGCGGAAGATTTTCTCGCGTGCGCAACCTTGGTCCTGAAATCAATACGCCCGGCAATGAGATGTTTCCGTATGTAGCGGAAGATGGGAAGTTATACTTTGCTTCGGATGGTCATCCGGGTTTTGGCGGTCTCGACCTGTTTATGGTGAAGCGTTCCGGTGGTAAAACTACGGTGGAGAACCTGGGCGAGCCCATGAACTCACCGGCTGACGATTTTGGAATTTTTCTTTTCCGTCCCGACAGAGGTTTCTTTTCGTCCAATCGCGATGGCGGCAAAGGGGACGATGATATTTACACCTTTGTAAACGAAGATCCGAACCTGAAGGTAGTGAACTACTACCTGGCCGGAATCACGTACACACACACCAACGACAGTACGCTGGAAATTCTGCCGAACACCCGGGTTTCATTGCTTGATGCTTCCGGTGAACTGATGCAGGACTATGTTACCGGTAACGATGGAAAGTTTTTGTTCCGGGTTTATGAAAATGAAGACTACGACCTCATTGGCGAAACCGATGGCTACCTGGTGCAGCGTCAACTGTACTCCACTAAAGGAAAATCAGTTGATCCGTCAACCTTGAAAGACCTGGTTACCAACATTACATTGGATACCATCCTGATCCTTGAAAAGATAGAACTCAATAAAATCTTCAGGCTGGAGAATATTTACTTTGATTTCGATAAATACGATATCCGCCCCGATGCGGCCCATGAACTGGATAAGCTGGTTCAGTTGTTAACCGACAACCCGGAAATTAAAATTGAGATGGGCTCACACACCGATAGTGTCGGTTCGCTCGTGTACAACTATGAGTTGTCAAAGAATCGTGCCGAAGCAACCGTAACCTACCTGATCAGAAAGGGCATAGCCCCCGACCGGTTAACGGCAAGAGGCTATGGAGAGGAGTACCCGATAGCCCGCAACACCAACCCCGATGGAACGGATAACCCTGATGGTCGGGCGAAAAACCGGAGAACCGAATTCAAGATTATTGAGATAGGGGTTATGCCGAAACCGCTTCAGGAAGATGATGAGTTTGATGAAGATAAATACTTCAAAAAAGGAGGCGATCCCCGAAAGGGGAATTAAGACCTATGCTGTTATAGATTGAAATGCCGGATTATCATAGTCCGGCATTTTTATTAACAGTTTTTCTAACTTTAACCTCAACTTAAATCAAATGACCATGAGTTTCCGCATTGAGAAAGACACGATGGGCGAAGTTAATGTACCGGCCGATAAATACTGGGGCGCTCAAACCGAACGATCACGCAACAACTTTAAAATCGGCCCGGAAGCCAGTATGCCGATGGAAATTATCTATGCGTTTGCTTATCTTAAGAAAGCAGCGGCCATGGCCAACCACGAACTGGGTGTTTTATCGGCCGAGAAAAAAGACCTGATAGCACAAGCGTGCGAAGAAATCCTTCAGGGAAAACTGGATGATGAGTTTCCACTTGTAATCTGGCAGACAGGTTCGGGCACCCAAAGCAACATGAATGTTAATGAGGTAGTGGCCTATCGTGGTCATGTGATTAGTGGTGGAAGATTAACAGATGAAAAAAAAGCACTTCACCCGAATGACGATGTAAATAAATCGCAGTCTTCCAACGATACATTTCCAACAGCCATGCACATTGCTGCTTACAAGCAGGTGGTAGAAATCACCTTGCCGGGAATGAAAAAATTGCGCGACACCCTTCATAAAAAATCGGAAGCGTATAAGTCGATCGTAAAAACGGGACGCACACACTTCATGGACGCAACACCCCTCACGCTTGGCCAGGAGTTTTCCGGATATGTTCAACAAATCGACAACAGCATGCGAACCATTAACCACGCCCTCGAAATGGTGTGCGAGCTCGCCCTGGGTGGAACAGCCGTGGGTACCGGGCTAAACACCCCGAAAGGCTACGATGTATTGGTGGGCAAAAAAATTGCAGAGCTTACGGGTTATCCTTTTGTAACGGCACCCAATAAATTTGAAGCCCTTGCCGCACACGATGCTATGGTTGAACTTTCCGGTGCTTTAAAACGGGCAGCGGTTTCACTCATGAAGGTGGCCAACGATATCCGCATGTTAAGCTCCGGTCCGCGTTGTGGTATTGGAGAAATCATAATCCCAGATAATGAGCCGGGCTCATCCATCATGCCGGGTAAAGTAAACCCTACGCAACCCGAAGCCTTAACCATGGTCTGCGCACAAGTCATGGGTAATGATGTGGCGGTGTCGATAGGAGGTGCCACCGGACATTTTGAGTTAAATGTTTTCAAGCCGGTTATCGCTTCTAATGTATTGCAGTCGGCAAGGCTACTGGGCGATGCCTGTGTTTCTTTTAATGATAAATGTGCAGAAGGTATTGAGCCTAATCACCCTATCATCAAACAGCATTTAGAGAACTCATTGATGTTGGTAACCGCATTGAATACACACATTGGTTATGAAAACGCTGCAAAAATTGCCAAGAAGGCCCACAAGGAAAACAAAACCTTGCGTGAAGCTGCGGTTGAATTAGGCCTGCTTACCTCCGAACAGTTCGATGAGTGGGTGCGTCCGGAAAAGATGGTGGGGAGCCTGTAGGCAGGGTGGCAGTAAGCCACAAAAAACGGGTGTTCGACAGTTTTGCATTTTTGTTTTCCGCCATCCCGCGCCCTCTGACTCCCTTAAGGGTGAACCTCTGCGCGCTAGTCCCTTCAGGGAATTAATGGGCGAGCGGTTGCAAAGTGTCGTACACCACAAAAAACTGTGAATGAGGCATTTTCAAAATATTTCGTACTTTTATTAAACTTTTTAAACTATACAAAATGAAAAGCACCATACTACTCTGTCTGGCTTTACTTTTTGCGGGCACTTCCTTCGCCCAGCTTTCCAAGCAGGAGAAAAAGGAGTGGAAGAAAAAAGCCAAAGAATACGCCAAAGCCCCCGCTAACCTAAAACAGTTCACCGAAGACAAACAAAGTGCAGACAACCAGGTTGCCTCGCTTAACCGGAGGGTTACCGAATTGCAACGAAGCATGGGTGAAAAAGATGCCCGAATTGCAGAACTCGAAGATCAACTTTCGCAGATGCGCAGCCAGCTAAGTTCTGCCCGCGCTGAGATTGCCCAATTGAAGGCTAACCCAGCCGCAAACATCAACCCGATGGATTTTTCACGCGGAGTGGTGTTTAAAGTACAGGTTGGAGCCTTTAAAAACAAAGACCTGTCGAAGTACTTCGATAACAACCCGAACTTTGGCGGTGAAGTAAAAGAAAATGAGCCCCAGCGTGTAACCATTGGAATTTTCAGAGATTACTGGGAAGCCGATGAGTTTAAAAAATACATGCGCGAAATGGGCGTAAAAGATGCGTGGATTGTTCCCTACCGGGATGGTCAGCGTACGGAAATCAAAGATGTGCTGGATAGCGTAGTGAGCGAAAGACCAAAATCAGGCGGAGAAGAGTAACGATATAAATCGTATCTTTAAAAAGCAGCATTAAACCAGTGCTGCTTTTTATTTTAACAGGTGTTGAACCCGATGGAGAAGAAGTGGATACATAAACCCCTGCCGTCCAAAGAGCAGATTACTGAATTGGGAGAAGCGCTTAATCTCAATCCATACCTTACTTCCATCCTGCTTCAACGAGGCATCCATACCGTTGAAGAAGCTAAGCATTATTTCAGGCCTTCACTGATTCACCTGCACGATCCATTTTTGATGCAGGATATGGCCGTTGCTGTCGACCGGCTTAAAAGCGCCATCGATGGAAATGAAAAAATTCTGATTTATGGCGATTACGATGTTGACGGAACAACAGCTGTCGCGTTGGTGTACAATTACCTGCATCGGTTTTATCCGCATTGTGAAATATATATTCCCGATCGGAACAAAGAAGGCTATGGCGTTTCGCAAGCCGGTGTTGAGTGGGCCGAAGAAAATGGGTTCACATTGATCATCGCTTTGGATTGCGGTATCAAGGCCTCCGATATGGTGATGCTGGCTAATCATAAGGGCATTGATTTTATAATCTGCGACCATCACCTGCCCGGGGAAAAAATTCCCAATGCTGTGGCCGTACTTGACCCCAAACGCAACGATTGTGAGTACCCCTACACCGAACTGAGTGGTTGCGGTTTGGGCTTTAAGCTCATGCAGGCTTTTGCCCGCTTACACCGCAAGGAAGAAGAAGTATTTGCGTTTCTTGACCTGGTAGCCGTTAGTATTGCTTCAGATATTGTGCCCATTACCGGAGAAAACAGGGTGCTGACCTATTTTGGATTGAAAAAACTGAATGAAAATCCGCTGCCCGGATTAAAAGCACTTAAGGAAATTTCATTACTGAAAAACGAGCTCGATGTTTCGGGCATTGTATTTACCCTGGGCCCGCGCATCAATGCGGCCGGCCGAGTTGCCCATGGGAGCGCAGCGGTGGATTTACTCACTGCGGCCAATGAAGCGGAAGCCCAGCAGTTGGCTGAGTCGATTAACGTGAACAACGATGTGCGCAGGGAGTTTGATTTGAGTATTACGGAGGAGGCCATAGCCATGATTGATGGCGATGATCAACTCCGAACCGCAAAATCAACTGTTTTGTTTAAAGAAACCTGGCACAAAGGCGTTATTGGCATAGTTGCTGCTCGGTGTATTGAGAAATACTACCGTCCCACCGTGATTTTAACTGAATCGAATGATAAAGTAACCGGTTCCGCCCGCAGTGTAAATGGCTTTAATGTGTATGAAGCCATATTGGAATGCAGCGATTTGCTGGAAAAATTTGGCGGTCACAAATATGCCGCAGGGCTAACGATGGCCAAAGAAAACCTGGCGCAATTTCAACGCAGGTTTGAGGAGGTGGTGTCCAGATCAATAACCGAAGATATGCTCACACCGGTAATTGAAATTGATGTGCCGATTGTGTTCGATAGGATAACACCAAAATTTATGAGCATCTTAAAACAGATGGCACCTTTCGGCCCTGAAAACCAACGCCCGGTTTTTGAAGCCAGCCAGGTATACGTAGCGAATTCGCTCTCCAGCTTTAAGGACCGGCATATTCGGTTTTTGGCAGCGCAACAGGGATGTGAAAATGTTTTTCAGGCTGTGGGTTTTGATTTGGCCGGTTACTATGAGCACCTTGCAGCGGGCAATTCGTTCCGGATGGCCTTTACCATCGAAGAAAATGTATTCAACGGGAACACCAGTATACAATTGAAGATAAGAGATTTGAAATTTGATTAAGCAACATGACGCTCAGGGCAACCAATCTCGTAAAGAAATACAAAAACCGCACGGTGGTTGATCAGGTGTCCCTCCAGGTGGAGCAAGGGGAGATTGTCGGGTTGTTGGGACCCAACGGTGCTGGTAAAACCACATCATTCTACATGATAGTTGGTTTAATAAAACCCAATGAAGGTCAGATCTTTTTGAAAGAGAAGGAAATTACATCCCTACCGATGTACCAGCGCGCCCGGTTGGGTATTGGTTACCTGGCCCAGGAAGCATCGGTTTTCAGGAAGCTTACGGTGGAAGAAAATATTATGTCGGTACTGGAAATGCGGGAGTATACCAAGCAGGAACGCAGGGAAAGGGTAGATCAGCTTATTGAAGAGTTCAGCCTTCATAAAGTGCGGAAAAGCCTGGGCATGTCGTTATCGGGAGGTGAACGAAGAAGAACGGAAATTGCACGAGCCCTTGCCGTTGATCCGAAGTTTGTATTGTTGGATGAACCTTTTGCCGGAGTTGATCCGATTGCCGTGGAAGAAATTCAATCCATTGTGGCAAGACTAAAAAGTAAAAACATCGGCATCTTAATTACCGATCATAATGTGGATGAAACACTCTCCATTACCGATCGCGCATACCTGATGGTGGACGGAAAATTGTTCAAGTCGGGTACAGCCGAAGAACTGGCCAACGATCCGCAGGTTCGTAAAGTTTACCTAGGCCAGAACTTTGAATTGCGCAGGGCCAGGGTTAACATCCAAGATAATTATTTGTAGTTATTGCCGGGCATAC
>CAZOYJ010000001.1:0-16539 GCA_964583905.1 uncultured Roseivirgaceae bacterium | reverse complement strand
CTCACGCTTTCTGCTTATTTTGAAGCCCCTTAACCGGTAACATGGGACTGCTGAACTCCATACTTACATGGATGATGAAAAAACGCATCCACCAGATCGAACTCTTCCTGAAATATCCGCAGGAAGTGCAGGATGAGCACCTCCGAAAACTTATACAAACGGCCCGGTCGACTGAGTTCGGGAAGAAGTATGATTTCAGTTCAATTCAATCGCACCGGCAGTTTGCTGAACGGATTCCGGTTCATTCGTACGAGCAGACTTTTCCGTACATCGAACGGTTGATGCGCGGAGAACAAAATGTACTGTGGCCCACCGAAATCAAATGGTTTTCAAAATCATCGGGCACCACCAATGCGCGAAGCAAATTTATCCCGGTATCGCAGGAGGCCCTGGAAGATTGCCACTTCAAAGGGGGTAAAGACATGCTTTCGTTGTTTGTAAACAGTTACCCGGATACAAAGATATTTGATGGAAAGGGTTTGGGCGTAGGCGGAAGTCACCAGATTAATGAATTGGATCCTTCCTTAACTTCCTACTATGGTGATGTATCAGCTGTAATTATGAAGAACCTGCCCGTGTGGGCTGAGTTTATCCGGACACCAAGCCTGGAAACCGCGCTTATGAGTAATTGGGAAGAGAAAATTGAAAAGATAGCCCGCGAAACAGCCGAGGTGGATGTAACCAACATGGCCGGTGTACCTACGTGGACGGTATTGCTGATTCAGCGCATTGTGGAGTTGCAAGGCATAAAAAATATTCTTGAAGTATGGCCCAACCTGGAAGTGTTTTTTCACGGAGCCGTTTCCTTTAAACCGTACCGCAGCCTGTTTCAAGAATTGATTCCAAAAAGCGACATGGTGTATTGGGAAGCCTACAATGCCAGTGAAGGTTTCTTTGGCATCCAGGATCAGCGCAATTCAGAAGAGCTGTTGCTCATGCTCGACTACGGAATTTTCTATGAATTTATTCCAATGGAGGAATTTGAAAAGGAAAATCCAAAAGCCATTCCCTTAAGTGAAGTGGAAGTGGGAAAGAACTACGCCATGGTCATCAGCACCAATGCTGGCTTGTGGCGCTACAATATTGGTGACACGATAAAGTTTACCTCAACGGCTCCTTATCGCATAAAAATTTCCGGCCGAACAAAGCACTTCATCAATGTTTTTGGCGAGGAGGTAATTGTAGAAAATGCAGAAGCGGCCATGACGAAGGCATGTGAAGCCACAGGGGCCATCATGAATAATTTTACAGCAGCGCCTGTTTTTTTAGAGGCCAACAAGAAGGGCGGACACGAGTGGATTGTGGAATTTAAAAAGGAACCGGAAGGCCTGGCTGAATTTACCCGAATCCTGGACAAGGCACTTCGCCAGATCAACAGCGACTATGATGCTAAACGTTCGCACGACCTGGCACTGGTAGAACCGGTTGTGCATAGCGTTAAGGAAGGAACCTTTTATAATTGGATGAAGAGCCGCGGAAAACTAGGCGGCCAGAATAAAGTGCCAAGATTATCCAACACCCGCGAGTATGTGGACGACATTCTCAATATGGCGGACCAGTAAAACCCCCTTAATGTTTTGTGCGCCTGATAACCCCAGGCCCGTACCAAAGCCAGA
Source organism: uncultured Roseivirgaceae bacterium (assembly GCA_964583905.1). Lineage (GTDB taxonomy): Bacteria > Bacteroidota > Bacteroidia > Cytophagales > Cyclobacteriaceae > UBA2336. The sequence continues at coordinate 14,923 of CAZOYJ010000001.1, read as the reverse complement.
ACCCTGAAAATACCATAACCAGCAACCCCCACCCTAACACATTCATAAAGACCAGTTTGAAGTCATCGCTGATGATGGAGCCGTCATGAATTTTTTCAATCCAGTCAGAATGCCTTCGTTCTACTGAAAAAACTTTTCCGGTGGTGGCATCCAATTGCACCTCCCAATAGCTTTTTTTAAACGTCACTTTTAATATTCCATTCGATGGTCGTCCCTCCATCCGGTCAATGGTGTTGCCGAAGGTTTGTGTAGCGGAGTCAAGAGCATGCTGTGCAAGTAGGGCTAATTCATGAAAGCTCTTCCAGGTTCTTAATTCCGATGAGATTCCTTGTTGGGTTGGAGGTTGCAACAAGCCTGTATGCTTTTTCCAACCCAGCAGGATTCCCGTTAAACTGCTGATCGCGATGAGGATCGCCAGGGAGAGCCCGATGTATCTATGAAACTTTCGGTAATTGCGGAGGCGGTGTACTAATCTGTGGGGCATATTAAGTTGTGAAACGTAAACTAATAATAAAATTTCTTCCCGGTGAGGAGATACCGGATGAATAGGGCCGGTATCGTTTATCCAATATATTTTCAACGCCTGCGTCAAAGGTTAGATGCCGGGTAGCTTTGATCGAAGTTTTGATATTCAGGGTCCACCAAGCTGGGGCATACGGATTTCCTAGTTCATCTTTTGCATATAAGTGTGCATCACCACGCTCCGAGAAGGCCAGGTTCTTATAGGCAATCATACCGTTGTAGTTTGCGTAAGCATCGGCTTTGATTTTTTTTCCAGTGTAGACCACGTGTGTTGAACCAAACAGCGGAGCCACGTGTGTTGGCGAAAAGTTAAACCCGGAAACCCGGTCTTTCTCTTTGCCTTTCTGGTAATTAAGCGTTGAGGTTACTTGAATACCTTTGGTTGTCTTCCAATCGATTCCGGCCTGTACGCCATAGACATACAACGTGCTGATGTTTTGCAGTGACAATACGCGGCTTAGCGTGCCGTCAAAGTCGATGCTGTCTTGCCCGTTAAATGTGGAAGGCGCGCGAGCAATGGCATTGTTCATAAAAGTGTAGTAGGCTCCAACATCAACGGTTAAATTTTGGTGGATAACGCCAATCATTCCGCATTCTGCAGCGTAGGCCTGTTCGGGTTTGAGGTCTGGATTAGGCACCACAATAGTGCCCGGCTGCGAGTCAAACACTTTTCCGATGTCGTCAATATTAGGCGCCCGAAAACCGCTTGAGGTATTTACAAACAGCTTATATTTTTTTGAAGGCGAATAGATCAGTCCCGTACTTCCGTTCAAGGCAGTGTTCTTGAAGGAGGTTTCCGAAAAAGGAAAGTCATAGAACTCCGTATTAAATTCCGCGTGCGTATAAATATGGGAGAGTCTTCCACTCACGGTTAGTAGCCAAGGGTCCTTGAGTTTCACTTTAACACTCAGGTAAGCCGCATACGATTGCCAGTCCGAATCATCCGGATAACGGGTTGATAAGGGAGACACATTTTCGGTGGCGATGTTTAACTGGTATGCAGTAGAGTACACTTTGTTGGCAATAGCTTCGGCACCATAGTACACATGTGTACGATTGCTGATTTTTTTATCGAGGTCAAGGTTCACAGAATAGGCCCATACCTGTTCGAACCGGTTGTTGCGGTTGGCGCTTCCAACATTCCGGTTGTGCCGGCTTTCCTCATAATCCTGGAATCCGGCCGTGAAACGGGCAACATCAAACACAGGAGTAGCCCGCAAATAATTAACCTGAAGGGTATGCATCATCCATTTTTGCGGCCCGTAATACCATTCGGCACTAACGAAATCCCAGGCATCGTTTTTTAAAACAAGCCGGTCATACCGGTCGTACCGTGATGTTCTGGAATAGTGAAAGGAATAGCGCACATCCCAGGTGGCGTTGGGTTTGAACCGGATTTTTTGCAGTGTATTAAGTTGGTTATAACCCGATGGACGTTGCACACGAGGATCTACGTTTTGTTTCACCGCATCGGTATCACCCTCTCGAATCACATAATCGGTGCGCAGGTATTCATCAGGGCCACGACTGCCTTGTTTCAGGTGGCCATAATCTGACCAGGTAATGCTTGAAAGAAACGCCCACTTTTTTGAACCGAAATTCACATCCACATGCCCGGTTCTTTCGGCATTGGCGGAAGAATAGCGCAGCAAAGATTTGGTACGAAACACTTTTTTTTCATCCAACGCGAGTCGGGGTTGCAGGGTATGAAAATCCATCACCCCGCCAATGGCATCGCTCCCATAAATTACCGAACCCGGACCAAAAATTACTTCTGCATTTTCGATGGCGTTGGCATCCAATGAAATTACATTCTGCACATTGCCGCTGCGAAAGATGGCGTTGTTCATGCGTACGCCATCTACCACCAACAACACCCGGTTGGCAGCAAACCCGCGAATCATAGGGCTGCCACCCCCCAACTGACTTTTCTGAATAAACACCTGGTTGGAGGCGGCCAGCAAGTCGGCTGCGGTTTGTGGATTTTGAAATTGGATGAGTGCCGTACTTACTTTGGTTACCCGGTTGGGAATTTCAGTTACATTCTGCTCCCACCGGTTAACGGCAATAACCACTTCACTGAGTATACGTGTTGTATCCTGCTGATCCTGAACTTGTGCAGCCAATACACGGCATAACAAGAACAGGCAGAGGATTATAATGCCTTTCATATTTTTTTAATGATGGAAATTTTTCCGTGGGCAGTTAGTACCCAAAGCGAATGCACTTCAGGCTTGCTGCACGAAGTCGATAAAATTCATCGTCAAAACCATCCCGATCAGGGTAAGGAACAACTAAACACGTGGAGGAGGCGCATCAATGGGAAGCATTACAAAAAAAGCCTTTTGCAGATAAGGGGTAAGCCCCGGACTGCCCTGTTGATGAGGTAGAAATTGAAAGCTGAATTCAGCAGGAAGGTACTGCAATACAGCAAAGGCAAAAACGGAAGCAGGCGGTTGTGTTGAATCGTTTTGCAACCGTAACAATACGCTATCCAGGAACGCAAGCAAGTTGTCTTCGGCTTCATCGTGAACACAGTACACATGAAGGGTGTCGCCTGCTGATTCAATGCGGGCGATGTCATACATCTTTCCATCAACTTTAATCTCATGGACATCAACTTTTACCCGGTTGAACGCTGCAGTGGATAGCGTGATAATTTCAAGTTCATCATCGGGCAGGGTTGAAAGCAGCGCGCGCATTTCGTGTTTGATTTGCAAGGCACGAAAAGTAAAATAGAAATAGCCGCCAACAACGTTGGCCGCTAACAACATGAGCAGAAAGATGGAAACCCAGCGTCTCACAAAGCAAATGTAGCGAAAAGGCAACTCAGACAGTATGAATTACAGGAGTGGCAAGTATCCAAAAAAATCAGGCCCGAAAATGTTCGGGCCCAATCAGGTAAGTTAACGAATGCCGGGCAAAGCTTCCGTTGGCTTGCTTTGATGCCAGTTGAAACGGGCCTTCTTCGGATTCGGATAGACCTCATCCAGTGTATTGCCATCGTATAGCCTGCCGTTTTTCATCACTTGGTTTACCGAGTTGGTGTTTCGGATACTCTCCAATGGATTTTTATCCAGGATAATCAGGTCGGCCAATTTTCCGGCTTCAATGGTGCCGAGGTCGCCATCCAATCCAATCGCTTTGGCACCGTGAAGGGTAGCCACTTTCAGGGCATCGTGTGTGGATAAACCATTGGATTGCATCGACCACAATTCCCAGTGATAGCCCAGTCCTTGTAATTGTCCGTGCGAACCCACACCGGCATTTCCACCAGCCGCTACAAGATTTTTAAGAAACGCAGCATGATCGGTGAACACGTGTTCTTCAAACAGAAACCATCCTGGTCTTCTTCTTGATTTTGCATCGAGTTCAGATTTTGGCGTGAAGTAATTCAACTTCTGATCTCCGTTTACATTTTCGGTAGCGTAGTAATAATTCTCTGCCCACGGCCCTCCATAAGCCACCAACAGGGTTGGGGTATACGTAGTACCCGACTCAGCCAGAAACGTAGTGAAATCTTTATAAAGTGGATAAATCGGAAAGGAATGTTCATGACCCGGATAACCATCCTGGATTTGTGTCAGGTTCAGTTTGAAATCCAAACCGCCTTCGGTTGTGGGCATTAACTGCTGTTCTTTGGCGGCCATAATAATCCACTGCCGGTGTTGGCGGTTACCGGTGAGATACATCTTGATGGTTTTGGTATTGTAGTATTCAGAGTATTGTTTCAACACACTTCGTGCCTGGTCAAGATCCTTAATGTTGTACCCCCAGTAACCAACACCCGGCCCCGTAGAGTAAATGCGAGGACCAGGAATCGTTCCGGCCTCCACCATGTCGGCATAGGTAAGCACATCGGTGGTGGCCGTTTGTGGGTCGCGTGTAGTGGTTACGCCATAGGCTAAGTTAGCCGCATATACCCAGGCTTCATTCTTGTGCAATCCCCATTGAGGCCACATGTGCGCGTGGGTATCTACGAATCCCGGGATAATGGTTTTGCCGGTCAGGTCCATCTTTTGAACATTTCCATCGACCGAAATTGATCCGGTTACGCCTACTTGTTTAATCCGGTTGTTTTCAATCAGCACATCACCCCGCTCGATTACTTCATCACCTTTCATGGTGATGACACGCGCGTTGGTCAGCAATACCTTACCCGTGGGCATGTCGCGTGGCACCGTAACCTTCACACGGAGTTCAGTAGGCTTGTATGAGTCATCTTTCTTATCCGCTTCTTTTTTCTCAGAGGCTTCCGCTTTCTTTTTCTTCAGTTCAAGTTCTTGCGCCTTGGCTTCATCAAGATTGTACGAGAAAAAAGCGTTGCCAATCGACCAGTAAACGGTTTTGGCCGTGCTGCTCCAGGAGGCAAACTGGCCGCCTATGGTGGTAAGTTTGCGGGAAGGAAATTGTGCGTTTTCAGGATTGGAAACAGAAATCTTAGGCGTTTCACCACCGGTTTTTGGAACCGTAACCACATAGATTTCATTGTTGATCTGCGCCAGCGCCTGGTTCCCTTCAGGAGCCATCAGTACAACCGCAGCATTGGAGGGTTGCTGCTGGGGCTCCATTTCCGACTCGACCAACATGCAATGATTAACATGTTCCGGATCCGTTGTTCCATATACGGTAATGCCGGTAACTTTTACATGCTCTTTTTCATCGGTACCATCCCAACGAATGGAGATCAAACCCTTCGAACCCTGGTAGAGGTAGATCCGGTCATCGGTTTTTGTAAAATGAGGCAAGCCCCTTCCTTTAGCTTTTGCGATGAGTTGAACGGTTCCGCCATCGGCCGAAATCCAGGAAAGATTTTCCCTCGACCGGAATGCACCCGGGCCGTGGGCATCTTTATACGATTGCACAGGCCCGGAAAGAAATACAATGCGGTTTTGTTTGTACGACCAGGCCGGATCAGCATACACTGCTGCCGAAGAAGTTAACTTTACCGGTTTCGCGCCTTTAGTTTTAAAGTTGATCTTGTATAAACTTCCACCCACATTTTCTTCCCAGGTTACCCACGCTAACTGACTGCCGTCAGGGCTCCATGCCGGCATGGCTTCTGTAAAGTTAAAGTTGCTGATGCGTTTTGGAGTTCCGTTAGGAAGATCCATAACATACAACCGGTTCAGGGCGGTGAATGCAAGCTGTTTGCCATCGGGTGAGACTTTGCTATCGCGGATTTGCGTCACCATCATTTCCTTGTCATCGGTAATCGGATATTTAAAATCGAGCTTAGGGCCCAGTTCAAGTTTTGTATCTACTTCAAACGGAATTTCAATGGCGTTTCCACCCGCCACCGGGATTCTCCAGATTTTTCCACCATACGATGCTACAACTTCCTTGCTGTCGGGAGTGAACGACATGGCAGGCAACACACCCAGCGGAGCAATGGACTCCTGTTCATCGCGCTGAACCGGATAAGCCAACCAGCGTTCTTCACCGGTTTTTAAATCACGAATAACCAAACCAGTGTGGTCGTTGTAACGCGAGCCATACACCAGCCATTTTCCATCGGGCGAAAGTGTGGGGGTGAAAGCCGAGCCATAACGATTGGTTTGGGTTTCGGAGTCTCCGGTTTCGCGGTCGTAAACACCCAATTGGTATTGTGGTAACTGGGCATTGTAGTTCCAGGCGGAGGTGCGCTGTGCATACCAGATGTATCGTCCATCCGGGCCGAAGGCCGGTTCAACTACTTTCAGGTTGTCGGGCTTGCTGATGAGTTGAGCGCCACCGCCACCCTCTTTGTGGTGCAGGTACAATTTCAAATTTCTTCGGCCTTTCGATACAACAATGTACTCGCCATCGGGTGTCCACTCGGCCGATTGCACCACATCGGTATTTCCTTTTGTAACCTGTACGGAATCTTTTTTATCGAGTGAATAGTGCCACACATTTTCACCCCCGCTGCGATCGGAGATGAAAAGAATATTTTTCCCATCCGGGCTGAATTTGGGATGAGAATCAAATGCCAATCCACTGGTGAAGGATTGCGCTTTTCCGCCTGTGATGGGGAGCAAATAAATATCGCCCAAAAAATCAAAGGCAATGGTTTTCCCATCCGGACTTACATCCAGCGACATCCACGTGCCTTCGGTTGTGTTAATATGGATGGTACGACCAACTTCCAGGGGAAGATCTTTCTTCTTAGTTGCTTTTTTTACACTGTCGGCTTTGGCTTCTTTCTTATCGTCCTGGGCGTTAACCAGCAGAGCGCAAAAAGCCAGCACAGCAATCAAATACATGCGGTATCTCATAATGGAGTTAATTTGGATTTGAAAAATAAGAAAGGATAAGAGTTCGAATGAAGGATTTACACGGGTGGCGCGATCGATCCTTAAGAGAACAGATTATTGATTTCGAAGTCGATGCGGTTTACGATAAAGGAGAAGTCTTCAATCCGTTCAACGAAGTCGAGTTCGTTCACATTTACAATCAGCAGTCTGCCGTTTTTGTACCGGCTTATCCAATCCTCGTAGTGCTCGTTCAGGTTTTTAAGGTAATCGATGCGCATGGCGAATTCGTATTCACGTCCGCGCTTTTGAATTTGCCGCACCAGTTTTGGAATATCCGATCGCAGGTAGATCAGCAAGTCGGGTGGATGAACAAACTCAATCATGGAGTTGAAGATGTCCAGGTAGCTCTCGTAATCCCGTTCCGAAATATGACCACTTTTGCGCAAGTTGGCGGCAAAGATGTAAGCATCTTCATAAATGGTCCGGTCCTGAATGGTGGTGTTGGCATTTGCCCGGATTTCATTCACCTGCCGGAAGCGGCTGTTCAGAAAATAAATTTGAAGATGAAATGCCCAGCGGGTCATATCGTTGTAAAAATCTTTCAGGTAAGGATTTTTATCTACCGATTCATAGAGGGGTGTCCACCCATAATGTTTGGCGAGTTTTTCGGCCAGGGTAGTTTTTCCCGAACCGATGTTGCCGGAGATGGCAATGTGTTTGAGTTGTTTCATGGGGGCACAAATATAAAGGGAATGTATTATTGAACGAGGGATCTGTCAGCCCCTGAAAATTTTTTCATAATCCGCCCTGTGCGCACCTCATTCGTTCACCACAATAGCCAGCTTATCACCCTTGGCGCTTACAGCCATTCGTGTTATGCCTTTAAACGATCGTGGTGTTTGCAGCTCAACCACTTGCCACGTTTTGCTTTTACCCACCTGCCAGTAGTAAATTTTTTCGCCATCGTTCATCAGAATTTTGCCCTCGGGTGTCCAGGCTAAATCTTCGCGGTCGGGCAAAGCATCACAAAGTGTTTCGAGCGATCCATCGCGCCCGCTCATCATTTTTACGCGCCATACGTTCGAACTTTTGTCAACAAAACTGATGGCATTACCGCCCGGAATCCTGTGCAACGACCTGCCGATATTATCGCTGATCTGTGTGTCTACGTTTTTGCGGATGGAATACCAGCGCAAGGTGGTGGGGCTTCCCAACACAAAAACGGCAACACTTAACTCGTCTACCCAGGTGTGATAGCCTACGGTAAGGTTATCAATAATGATTTCCGGCTTGCCTCCGCCAATCGGATATTTTCCCAGGTCCTGTGCGCCATTGTCGCGTTGAATGATGCAGGAGATAAATTTTTTATCGGGGGTTACCGTAGGGGAATACTCGCGTTCAGGCGTTTGGGTTAACCGGTGCGTCACACCGGTTTCGTAATTGTAAAATAAAATGTCGGTGCGGCCCTCCTCATCGGCAGCTGCATAATAGATCAACGGTTCATCCGGATGAAAAAAGGGTTGGTTATCGTACCCGAGCCGGTTGGTGATGTTTTTGGGGTTCGCGATGGAAACGGATTTTTTGGTGATGGCTAGATCAAACAGGTAGATTTCCGTTCCCGGAGGTTGTTGACTCCGGGCGGGCAGAACCATCAGGCAAAAAAGCGGGGCAATTAATGTTTTCATGGCTGTAAATTCGGGTAATAAAACTAACTTTTCTTCATGAAAGCATTACTTAGAATTTTCGTTTTTCTTCTAAGCGCCCAGCTATTGGCGCAAACCAAATATTATCTGCAACCCGACCGGGTTTTTGATGGTGAACAACTGCACGAAGGCTGGGCGGTGCTGGTGGAAGGGAACAAAATTGTAGCGGCCGGACCAACCACTCAACTTCGACCACCTAAGGATGCCGCTTTCATCCGGTTTACCGGAGGCACGTTACTGCCCGGGTTGATTGAAGGACATTCGCATTTGTTTTTGTATCCCTACAACATCACCGATTGGGATACGCAGGTGTTGAAGGAATCGGATTCGTACCGTACAGCCCGTGCTACCGTACATGCCCGGAATACACTGATGGCAGGCTTCACAACCGTGCGCGATTTGGGCTCCGAAGGAGCCGGATATTCCGATGTTGCCCTGAAGCGCGCGATTAATGAGGGTATAATTCCCGGGCCACGCATGCTGGTTGCCGGGCGGGCCATTGTATCCACCGGATCGTATGGGCCGAAAGGATACGATGAAGATTCGAACATCATGTTAGGCGCTGAGCCGGCTGATGGTAATGATTTGATTCGCGTGGTGCGCGACCAGATTGGCAAGGGGGCCGATTTCATAAAAGTATATGCCGATTACCGGTGGGGTACCAAAGGCGAGGATCAACCCTCTTTCACCCTCGATGAACTGAAGCTCATCAACGAAGTAACCCGGAGCAGCGGTCGGTATCTGGTTTGTCATGCCAAATCAAAAGAGGCGATGAGGCGCGCCATCCTGGCCGGGGCCGAAACCATTGAGCATGGCGATTACCTCGATGCAGAAATTGCGCAATTAATGATACAGCATAACGTAACCTACTACGCCACACTTGGGGCTGTAGATGCGATACAACAATACCGGGGCTGGAAGAAAGGAAAAGAGCCGGAGCCGGCATTGGTGCAGCAAAAAAAGAAGAGCTTTAAAATTGCATTGGATGCGGGAGTGGCCATTGGTTTGGGGGGCGATGTGGGCGTATATCCGCATGGAGAGAATGTGTATGAAATGGAATTGATGGTGGAGTATGGCATGAAGCCAATGGATATTTTAAAAGCAGCCACAACGGTTAATGCGAAAGCGCTTCATATGGAAAATGAAATCGGCCGTATAAAACCCGGCCTGCTGGCCGATATCGTTGTGGTGAATGGCGACCCGTCAAAATCAATTTCCGAATTGCGAAAGGTTTCCTTTGTGATGAAGGATGGAATAGTTTATCGCCACGAAAAGTGAAAAGACCTGACGTTGAATCAGGTCTTTCCAAAAAATGTAAAAACAAAACCACAAAGTTTTTCACGAAGGTCACAAAGAACGGTAAGCCGAAAATGCCCTCAATGAACTTTGCCTGTCTGACTAGTCGTTATCGTCTAGCTTGCTTAGTTCTTCATCAATTATTTTTTCAATCAGGTCACGCTGGCGTTCGTTGATGGTTTGGTCTACTTTCGCCTGACGCTTCATAAACCGCAGCATGGCATTCTTCTTGATTTCATAGGCCATAAACACGGTGTATTCCTTGGTTTTGTCGTTGTAGAATTTGCGTTCACCCATCTTGCGCAAATCAGAAATGTCGGTGTTCATTACCTGGCGTACCAGGCTTTGAAACTTATCGGCAACATCAGCTGCGCGCTCATTTTCAGTTTGTCCGAGATATTGATCGGCCACTTGTTTCATGGTGGTGTTTACTTGTCCGGCTAATTGGGCTTTTGCGTCAAGGTCGGCTTTTGCACGGGCAATGTTGTCTTGCGAGCTGGTGCCTTTTCCGGTACCGCGCCAGAAGCGGTTGTTGGATTCGTATGCACTGCCTTGAAAAGGTTCACGCACTTTTTTGCCCAGTGTGCCGGAAGAGCAGGCTGCAACGGCAACCAGCAGCGCGGCCATCGATATTTTTTGCAGGAAATTCATAGTAGTAAATTTAACGACCGGTGAAAGTACTAAAATTGTGCCAGCCTTCCCGGCTGTAAAAGATTTTGATTTTTAAACGTAAAGGAAGGTTTAATCCGTTTTTTCTCCGGCCGGAGGGATGTTGAGCTTCTGGATCAACGTTTCAATGCGCTGGGCATTTTCCTCCACCTCATCAATAAAAAAAATAAGCTCCGGGATAATGCGCGCCTGGTTGCGGATGCGATCGCCAAGGGCTTTTCTAATTTCGCCTTTGCGGGAATTGATTTTATCCAGAATGGCCGGCTTGTTGTCTTGCAACATCATGCTGATATAGATTTTGGCAACACCCAAATCCGGACTTACCCGCACATCGGCAACGGTTACAAAAGCATGACCCAGAATGCCGCGTTTATCGCGCTGTAAAATATCGCTGATTTCTTTATGAATGAGTCGTGCAAATTTTTGTTGACGTGTAGTTCCGGCCATGCCGCAAATATCCTGCGTTCGGGTACAAATACCAAGCAACCCGAACATTTGTAGGGCACAAGCTTTATAAACGTTGAAATCCTGTCTATTTTTCGAAAAAAGAGGAATCATACGTTGCTGCGATACTTTCGAATCAATGATCCATACCGGCTGCTGGCACTTCTTGCCTTGCTGATTGCACTTAGTCTTCCATTTTTTCTTGACGCACCTCCGCTCACCAGCCTCGAACTGAAGACGATGGTATTGGGTGAAAAAGTAGCCGAAGGCCAAACCCTGTATACCGAAGTAATCGACCGAACTCCTCCGCTGGCTGCGTGGTTTTACGGATTGTGTGACGTCCTGTTTGGAAGAAATGTATTATCACGACACCTTGTAACGTTCGCGATTCTATTCATACAAAGTATTTTTCTGGGGGTTGTTTTGATTAATAAGAAAGTGTTTACAGAGAACACGTACATCCCGTCCTTGATCTTTTCCTTATTAACATTGCTTTCGTTCGATATGCTGTCGCTTACGGCCGACCTGGCAGCATTTGGTTTTTTGATTTTAGCCCTTAACGCCATGCTCACGGAAATTGAATTTCGGGTTCAGCGTGACGAAACAATCTTCAACCTGGGATTATTCATCGGCATTGCGGTACTGTTCCGGTTTTCATACGTCTTGTTCTTACCGGGCTTTATGCTGATCCTGATTTTCTTTACACGCAGTTCCTTACGAAAGTACTTCTTGCTATTAACCGGTTTTGGGTTACCCCATCTTGCGTTAGCTTGTGGGTATTACATCAATAATAACATAGAGGCGTTATGGAGCCGGTTTTACCTGAGTAATCTGACGATAGAATCCTCTAACCTGATTAACCTGAAAAGCCTGTTCATGCTGGGCGGAGTGCCTGCGTTTTTTCTTCTCGTTGCATTCGTCATGCTGAATCGGGGCGCGCGCCTTACCAACTATCAGTCGCAGGTGCTTCAGGCCATGTTTTTGATGCTTGTGGTAGGATGTATTCAGATTTTTTTCACCTCGGATTTGCGTCCGCAAAGCTTGTTGCCGTTACTGTTGCCGGTTAGTTTTTTTATGACGCACTTTCTGTTGATCATCAGGCGCAGAAAATTTGCCGAAATGAATCTGTGGTTCTTCTTGTTGGGAATTGTGAGCATGCTGTATCTCTCGCGGTATCAGAAATTTATTTCAGTTGATTATTCAAGCTTGTGGGCAGGAACTTCTTCTGTAGAGTTTTCAAATAAACGAATCCTGATGTTGGCGGATGATCCCAATGCCTATGTGGAAAACACCATCGCGCCAGCCTTTGTCGATTGGCACCTGGCCGCTGAAATCTTTTCCGGAAGCCAGTATTATGAATCCGTGATTCTGGTAAACCGGTTGTTTGTCCTTGATCCTCCCGAGGTAATTATTGATCCGGAGAACCGCATGGTCAAATTTTTTGAGCGCATTCCGCAACTACGCGACCAATATGTAAAGTCAGGCCACCACTATTGGGTTCGCAAGCCAGGCTGATTCCGCGTTTATGCTCCGTATTAGCAGTTTTATTTTACGGGATTCATGCCCCGGCATTGAATAAAAATTTTTACATTAGTAACCGTTGAAGGGCCGTGCGTACATGATAGATTCCTTTCTGAAATACCTCCAATACGAAAAACGCGTAAGCAAGCACACGCTTACGGCCTACACCAATGATCTGGCGCAATTCACCAGGTTTATTGCCGATGTCTTTCCGGATTACACCCCCGATACGGCCGATTATGGCATTGTTCGATCCTGGATTATCCAGTTGATGGATGAAGGGATTAAGCCAACTTCCATCAATCGTAAAATTGCCGGGTTGAAAACCTTCTATAAATTTCTGATGCGGCAAGGAGCGATCACTAAAAACCCGATGACCAAAATCCGGGTAATGAAAACGCAAAAGCGGCTTCCGTCCTTTGTCAAGGAGGGTGAAATGATCAACCTGCTCGACAATGTGGTGTTTGAAACTTCATTGGACGGGTGGCGCGATAAGCTGATCCTTGAATTATTTTACGCTACCGGCATACGCTTGTCGGAATTAATTACTTTAAAAGAGTCGCAGGTGGATACGCGCGCACAAACCCTGAAAGTGTTGGGAAAAAGAAACAAAGAAAGAGTAATCCCTTTCCCGAAAAATATCGTTCCAATACTGAAGGAGTACCAGGCTATACGCAACCGGGAAGTGGAAAAGAAGAATCATGGATTTGTATTTGTAACCGATAAGGGCGACCCGTGCTACCCCATGATGGTTTACCGGATTGTAAAAAAATACCTTGATAAAAATGTGGCCAGTGAGAAACGGAGCCCTCATGTATTACGCCACACCTACGCCACACACTTATTAAACAAAGGTGCTGAGATCAATGCGGTTAAGGATTTGCTGGGTCACAGCAGCCTGGCCGCAACACAGGTGTATACACACAATTCCATGGAAAAAATTAAAAAAGCATACGACCAGGCTCATCCAAAGGCCTGATCCATTATAATCCAAAGTGCCTATGATAAGATAACTACCGCTTACTTGTAAGACTGACCGATCAAACCGTCAGTAAAATTGATGTTTAACGATTAAATGTTGTGATTATGAAACTGAAAGTGCAATCCATTCACTTCGATGCCGACCGCAAGCTTGTTGACTTTATTCAAAAAAAGGTAGACAAGCTGGAAACGTTTTTTGATCGAATGGTGGATGGAGAAGTGTTCCTCAAACTGAACAATGAGGGTGTGGATAACAAAACCGTTGAAATTAAACTAAATGTTCCCGGCACTCAGCTGTTTGCCGTTGAGAAAGCCCGGACGTTTGAAGCCGCCACCGATCAGGCTACGGAGGCGTTGCGAAACCAGTTAAACAAGTTTAAAACCAAAGTAACAAATGGCCGCGCATAGGCCGGTTCGATAAGAAAAATAAAGGGGCAGCCGCCCCTTTATTTTTAGAACTCCTAGTCAATATGTCGTCATTCGCTATGCCCGCAGCAGGCGGTAATGAAGTGAAGGAATCCGGATTCGTAATTAGACTTACTTGATCTTAAACTCTTTCTTCACAGCCTCCACACAATCAAGTTTTTCCCAGGGGAAGAGCTCCACCATTACATGCTTTTCATCGCGCCTGCCCTTGTTGAAAATCTTTTCAACCATTTTATTTTCACGCCCCATGTGTCCATAAGCAGCTGTTTCTGCATAGATGGGCATTCTTAAATTGAATCGCTTCTCAATAAAGTATGGACGCATATCAAAAATTTTTTCAATGCGCTTTGCAATTTCTCCATCGCTCACATTGATTTTGCTGGTGCCGTACGTGTTTACGTAAAGCCCAACCGGTTTTGCCACACCAATCGCGTAAGCAACCTGCACCAATACTTCATCGCACACCCCTGCAGCCACAAGATTTTTTGCAATGTGACGGGTGGCATACGCTGCTGAACGATCGACCTTGGATGGATCTTTTCCGGAGAACGCACCACCACCATGCGCACCTTTGCCTCCGTAAGTGTCTACAATAATTTTTCTGCCGGTTAAACCGGTATCGCCATGCGGCCCACCGATTACAAATTTGCCGGTGGGGTTGATCAGGTATTGAATCGTATTGTTGAATAAGAGCTGAACCCGTTTGGGTAATTTCTTTTTAACGCGCGGAACAAGAATGTTCACCACATCTTCTTTGATCTTTTTGAGCATGGCGGCATCCTTGCCAAATTCATCGTGCTGCGTTGAAAGCACTATGGTGTCGATGCGAGTAGGTTGATTGTTGTCGTTGTATTCGATGGTTACCTGCGATTTTGAATCAGGGCGCAGGTACGTCATTTGTTTTCCTTCTTTGCGGATGGCGGCCAGTTCGCGTAATAGCGAATGTGCAATTTCCAATGCCAACGGCATGTAGTTGTCGGTTTCGTTGGTGGCATAACCGAACATCATACCTTGGTCACCGGCACCTTGTTCCTCCTTCTTTTTACGCTCTACTCCTTGGTTAATATCCGGAGATTGTTCATGAATGGCGGAGAGAATTCCACACGAGTTGGCCTCAAACATATA